>CAZNXI010000042.1:0-19425 GCA_964577005.1 uncultured Rheinheimera sp. | reverse complement strand
ATGGTGTACAGCCGTTTAGTGCGGCGTATTCGCGTGCTTAAGCTAAATAGCTTTCAGGGTTATCTGGGGTATTTGGAGCAGCATACTGCCGAGAAAGAGCAGTTTATTAATGCGTTAACGACTAACCTGACGTCATTTTTTCGTGAACCGCATCATTTTCAGGTGTTAGCCAGCTATCTAAAAACGCAGCCGCAAGCCCGAACTATATGGTGTGCCGCCAGCAGCACCGGTGAAGAGCCATACTCTATTGCCATGGTGGTAGCGGAAACCTTTGGTCGTTTTGATGTGCCGGTACAAATTATTGCCTCAGATATCGATAGCCAGGTGCTAGAAAAAGCCCGGGCCGGGGTTTACACCGAAGACCGCATCAAAGGGTTGGACCCGCTGCGTTGTAAACAGTTTTTTCACCGCGGTACCGGCAGTAAGCAGGGGTTGGTAAGGGTAGTGCCAGAGTTACAGCAGATGGTGCAATTCCGCCAGCAGAATTTGCTCGACAAAAAATGGGATATCCGTGCACCGGTAGACATTATATTTTGCCGTAATGTAATGATTTACTTTGATAAAGAAACTCAGATTAGCATTTTGGAACGAATGGTAAGGTTGTTATCGCCACAGGGGCTCTATGTCGCAGGGCACTCAGAAAATTTTTCTCAGGCTACTCATCTGGTTAAACCTGCCGGCCGTACCACCTATACGCCGAATCTGGAAAGGGGGGCTAATGGCGGAGTTTGATACCGATAATATTCATGTGGCACCGAATCGCTATTTTGACCGCCATTTTGAGCGTGAGGCGGTAAAAATTCTGCCCGGAGAGTATTTCGCCACCACTTCAGACACCTTAATTGTTACCGTATTAGGTTCATGTGTGTCAGCCTGTATCCGTGATCGTGTGTCAGGCATTGCTGGTATGAACCATTTTCTACTGCCTAATGACGGTAGTTGTCAGGGTAATATTTTGTCAGAGTCTGCCCGCTATGGCGCCTATGCCATGGAAATATTAATAAACCATTTAATAAAACTGGGTGCAAGACGGGAACGGCTTGAAGCAAAGGTGTTTGGTGGCGGCAATGTGCTAAAAGGTTTTACTGCTATTAACGTTGGTGAACGCAATGCTGAATTTGTGCTGGACTATCTTAAGCTGGAGCGTATCCCCATAGTAGGTCGGGATTTACTCGATATTTATCCTCGTAAAGTCTACTTCTTTCCGGATAGCGGCCAGGTATTGATCAGAAAAATTAAATCACTGCATAACAACACCATTATGGACAGGGAAAGTGCTTATCGTATTAAGTTGCGTAATAAGCCAGTGCATGATGCTCAGCAAGATGTGGAGTTGTTTGATGATTAAAGTCCTGGTGGTTGATGATTCAGCGCTGATCCGCAGTTTGTTAAGTGAAATTATTCGCAGTGAGCCTGAGTTTGTATTGGTGGGGGCGGCAAGTGATGCTTATGCTGCCCGCGACATGGTAAATCAGTACCGGCCAGATGTGATTACGCTGGATGTAGAGATGCCAAAAGTCGACGGCCTTACGTTTTTGGAAAAACTGATGAAAGCGCGACCGACGGCTGTAGTCATGATTTCAAGTCTTACAGAGCAAGGAGCTGATGTTACGTTAAAGGCATTAGAATTAGGCGCGGTTGATTATCTGGCAAAACCTAAAATTGATATTGCCCGGGGTATTGAAGATTATCGGCTTGAAATTATCGATAAAATAAAAACCGCCGCGCAGGCAAAAATATCCCGTGACGTACATAACCAACCTAAAAAGACCACCAGACTGCGATTTAAAACCACCGAAAAAATTATTGCTATTGGTGCCTCAACCGGAGGCACCGAAGCAATAAAAGCAGTGCTGACCGACATGCCGGTAGACAGCCCGGGTATTGTTATTACCCAACATATGCCTCCGGGTTTTACTACCAGTTTCGCCAAAAGGTTGGATAGCTTATGTCGCATAACAGTGCTTGAAGCCCAGGGTGGTGAGCGAATTGTGCCGGGCCACGCTTATCTGGCGCCGGGTGACAAGCATTTAACCGTAGTGCGCAGTGGCGCAGACTATCGCATTCAACTGACCGATGGCCCCCGGGTATCCGGCCATAAACCCTCGGTAGATGTGATGTTTGAATCGGTAGCTGAAGCGGTGGCCAGTAATGCGCTGGCGGTTATTTTAACCGGCATGGGTAAAGACGGAGCTTTGGGTATTCGCTGCATTGCCGAACAAGGCGGTTTTACCATGGCGCAGGATGAGGCCAGCTCGTTAATTTTTGGCATGCCACAAGAGGCGATTAAAACCGGTTGTGTGAAACAGATTGTAGCGCTGAATGAGGTCAGTTACCGCCTTATAGAAGTGCTTAATGCCATGGGGCAGGATTATCGTATTTAGGTACGCATGGTGCCAATTACTTTGGGGGCTTGATGCAGCAGAATATTAACTATAGCGACGCGCATATATTGGTTATTGATGATGAGCCCACCAACTTAAAATTGCTGGACAAAATTCTTCGAACCAAGGGTTACCGCAATCTGCAATTAATACAAGACCCCTTGCAGGCTGTAGCAGCGTATCAGGCCTGCCCGGCGGATATTATTTTGCTGGATTTACAAATGCCGGTAAAAGATGGTTTTATCTTGCTGGAGGAGTTTCAGGCGTTGCAAGACCCTTTACTGCCGCCCATCGTGGTGCTCACCGCTTACCAGCAACGAGAATACCGGCTCAGGGCATTACAAGCCGGAGCGCGTGATTTTCTGACCAAGCCTTTCGATCAAGTCGAATTATTAGCCCGTATTCGCAATTTAATTGAAATGCAAAACCATCTGCGGCTTGTCCGGCAGCAAAAAGCCATTCTTGAGCAGGAAAACTTGCTGGCACAAAGCCTGTACGAAAAGTTATTGGGTAATACCGGGCATCAGTTGCCGGGGATCAGCTGTTTTCACCGGCCGGCCAGTTTATTCAGTGGTGACATTTTACTGGCAGGCACCAACCTTACCAGCAATACCTGTTATGTGCTGTTGGCCGATGCGATGGGGCATGGTTTAACGGCGGCCATCAGTTTAATTCCAATTTCAATGCTGTTTCATGCAGCTGTGGAAAAAGCCTGTACTGTCAGCGAAATAGCCACGGAATTAAATACCCAACTTAATAAATTATTGCCGGATGACCGGTTTGTTGCGGCGATTATAGTGCAATGCGACTTTAACAGCCTGACGCTGAATGTCTGGAATGGCGGTATGCCCGCAGGGCTGTGTATTGATCAGCAGAAAAATACCATTACCGAGTTTCGCTCTGAACATATGGCGCTGGGTATTTTACCGCCAAAGCTGTTTCAGGCAGACTCAATTGAACACAATATAGCGTTGGCCGAAAAGGTGATCCTGCACTCAGATGGTGTCACCGAGGCACTCGATACTAAAAAGTGTGATTTTAATCATCAGTTTAAGAAGTTGCAGCAATCTTTGTGTAGCAACGATTCGCCAATAGCCTGTATTCAGCAAGCCCTAAACGAGCATATGCAAGGCACGCTGCCGGCAGATGATATTTGCCTGGCGCAGATTGATCTTCGTTTGCTTGGCGACAACCTGCAACATGCGCGTTCAGATAAATTATCGTTAGCTTAAAAACGTTGGCCAATTTTACTTATCAGTAAGGGTTTGTTGTTAATGAATTAGCATTTTAAATCCTTCCGTTTATAGGTTGGTTTGCAGTACATAGTTCTGTGGGGGAAGGCAATGTCATCGTACGATGAAGCTTTTAAAGTATCACAGCGCCAGTTTATTGATAAACTGCCAGAGCGCTTTGCCCGTTTGCGTCAAAATTATAACATGCTTGATGACGCAGGCTGGCAGCCGGATCTTGCAAGGCAGTTACATCATCAATTGCACAGCCTGACCGGCAGTGCCGGCACCTTTGGTTTACAGTCGCTTTGTGCAGCAACCCGCCAGTTGGAAACGCGCTTAAAAGCCATTATTGCTGCAGCACAGGCGCCAGATACTGAAAAATGGCAAATCATTGGCACCGAGTTGTCACGGCTTGAACATATTGCAAGCAGTTGGTTTGATAGTGCCGCAGTGCATATGTTACCGCCCACCGAAATACATGCCCCGAGCAAAAGCCCGCTGATTTATCTGGTAGAGGATGACACCATCTACGCTGCGCGATTAGCGCAAAGTCTGCAGAGAGATGGTTTTCGTGTACAGATGTTTCCCCGGCTTGCTGACTTTCGGGCAGCCTGGCAGCAGGGCCCGAAACCTGATGCTCTGGTGCTGGATATAGTATTCCCCGAAGGTGACACTGCCGGGTTAGAGTTGTTAACTGAGTTAAAAGCCGCCAAAGAGTCTTGCCCGCCTGTGGTTATTAGCTCATTTCGCGATGACCTGCCTTCCCGGCTGGCCGCTTACCGGGCTGGCGCCAGCCGCTATCTGAGTAAGCCCTTAAAAGACAAGAAACTCAGTGATATTCTGGATTGCCTGACCGGACGATTACCCGATAATCCTTACAGGGTAGTGCTGGTAGACGACGACCCGTTGTTGCTGCAGGCGCAGTCGGCCGTGCTACAGCAGGCCGGTATGCTGGTGCAGGCGTTAACCAAGCCTGAAAAAACACTACAGTTACTGGATAGTTTTAACCCGGATGTGTTAGTGCTGGACGTGTTTATGCCAGAGATCCGTGGCCCGGAGTTGGCGGCAATAGTGCGCGAGCGCGAAGCATACCTGCAATTGCCTATTTTGTTTCTGTCGGCAGAGACTGACCTGAGCCAGCAGTTGTTGGCATTGAACCTGGGCGGTGACGATTTTCTGGTAAAACCAGTACAGCCGCAGCATCTGGTGTCGGCGATTGTGGCCAGAGCGCGGCGAAAAAGACAGACCGAGGCATTAAATCTGCGCCTGCAACATACTCTGTATGAGCGGGAACGGGAGCACCAGGCACTTAACCTGCATGCCCTTGTGAGTGTGGCGGATATTGCCGGGCGCATCACTTATGTTAATGATCTTTTTTGTCAGACCAGTGGTTACAGCCAACAGGAACTGCTTGGTAAGAATCACCGTATCGTTAAATCGGCAGAGCATCCGGCAGAATTTTACCAACAACTCTGGAGCACCATTAGCAGTGGCTTGGTGTGGCATGGCGAAATTTGTAACCGGCGTAAAGGCGGTAGTTTGTACTGGGTTATGTCTACTATCACACCGCTGATTGGCGATAACGGCAAACCTTATCAGTACATTTCTGTGCGTACCGATATAACGGCGCAAAAACGGGTAGAGCAGGCCGAGCGGACACAAAATGCGATACGGATTGTACTAGCTGAGGCGGCACAACTCTTGCTTTCGGCGGATTATCAGCAGCTGGATGATATCATTACGCAGGTGCTTGGCCTGGCCGGAAATTGCTTGGCGGTAGAACGTGCCTATCTGTTTCAGATTAGCGCCGATGGCCGGTATTTCAGCAACAGCCATGAATGGTGCGCGTCGGGTATTGCCCCCCAGCAAGTCAATCTGCAACAACTGGCAGTGGAAACCTGCGCCTGGTGGTGGGCACAGATGGAACAGGGGGCCATGATCAAGATCTCTGATGTAGCCGACCTTCCGCCTGAGGCTGCGGCGGAGCAGGCCATTCTGGAGAGTCAGGATATTCGTGCAACGTGCGCCTTTCCCCTCCGCCGTGCTGGCAAAACCTGGGGGTTTCTCGGCTTCGATCAGGTGACATGGCCCCGCGTCTGGGAGGGCGATGCTCTCTACATGCTGGGCCTACTGGTTAATCAGATAGGCAGCGCTCTGCATCGTAGCCAAAGCGAGCAGTCCAAAGCCCGCAGTATTGCTAAACTTAATGCCACGCTGGAGTCTACTAAAGATGGCATTCTTGCCATTGATGAAACCGGCAAAATACTGTTTTTGAACCGGCAGTTCCGCGAAATGTGGCGACTGCCGTCAGAGCAGCTAAATGAAGCCAGTAATGAAACCCTGCTGGAACACGCTCTGACCCAGCTGGTTGACCCGAAAGACTTTCTATTAAAGGTGCGGGCGCTGTATCGCTCAGGTGAAGAATCTAACGATTTAATTTCTTTAAAAGATGGCCGGATCTTTGAACGTCATTCCAAGCCGTTATTTGGCCATGGTGAAAATGCCAGCCGGGTCTGGAGTTTTCATGATATTACCGAACGGCGCAGGGCTGAGGAAGCGGCCGATGCCGCCAAAGAGCGTCTGCGCCGCGGCCAGCTGTATGCCAATATTGGTACCTGGGAATGGAACATCGCTACCGGCAATTTATTCTGGAGCGAGCGCATCGCGCCGCTATTTGGCTATCCGACTGGTGATCTGGAAACCTCCTATGACAACTTCCTCGCCGCCATACACCCGGACGACCGCCAGGCTGTTATTGCTGCCGCCGATGCCTGCATCGAACGAGATGAGCCTTATAACATGGAGCATCGCGTAGTATGGCCAGACGGTAACGTCCGCTGGTTGATGGAGCGGGGGGCGGTTCGTCGCGATGCTAAAGGCAAAGCGTTACTGATGACCGGGGTAGTGCAGGATGTAACAGATCGTAAGCGCGCAGAAATAGAGTTGATAGAGGCACGTGAGCAAGCTGAGCAGGCAAACCGGGCTAAATCAGAGTTTTTATCCAGCATGAGTCATGAACTGCGTACGCCGATGAATGCCATTCTCGGTTTTGGTCAGTTAATGCAGTACGACGACACCCTGCCTGAAGAGCATAAAGATAGCGTACATGAAATCCTTAAGGCTGGCGGCCACTTACTGGATTTAATTAACGAAGTACTGGATCTTGCAAAAGTAGAGTCTGGCACTCTTAACCTGTCATTAGAGCCGGTGGCGCTGTGCCCGATGGTGCAGGAGTGCAAAGCGCTGATTGCTGGTATGGCAGAGCGACGCAATATTTCGCTGTACCTGGAATGTGCCGACGATATTATGATGCGCGCTGACCGAACCCGCCTTAAACAGGTGTTGCTGAACCTGTTATCCAATGCGGTTAAATATAACCGCGACGCCGGCAGTGTGAAGCTGGAGCTGCAGTACCCCGGGCAGCAGTATTTACGCATTTTGGTTAAGGACACCGGCCCCGGTATAGCGGCGGATAAACTGCAGGGGTTGTTCCAGCCATTTAACCGCTTGGGGGCAGAAAATAGTGAGATTGAAGGCACCGGTATTGGCCTTACTATTACCCGGCACATCGTTGAAATGATGGGAGGCAGCATTGGTGTTGATAGTGAACCCGGTGTTGGTAGCAGTTTCTGGATAGAGCTACCACTAGAGCAACAAACTAACCCGGCTGATGGCAAAAAAAATGCTGAGCTTGAAGCAAACAGCTACGAGTGCTGCGGTAAGGCGTGTCAGGATGTGGCTCACAGGGTGCTTTATATCGAGGACAACCCGGCCAATATTAAGCTGGTCACCCAAATATTGGCTACGGTACCGCATCTAAGCTTGTTTACTGCCCCCACACCGGCGCTCGGGCTGGAGCTGGCGGTATCCCGTAAACCCGCTCTGATTTTGCTGGATATTAATTTGCCGGGTATGGATGGTTATCAGGTCCTTAAAGTGCTGCAAGCTGAGCCAGGCTTGCAGCATATTCCAGTTATTGCTATTACGGCCAATGCGATGGCAAGTGATATTCAGCGTGGTAAAGCGGCAGGTTTTGCCGAGTATCTTACTAAACCTCTGAACATTGACCGGTTTTTAAAGTCGGTAGAGCGCTATATTAGAGGTGATGCTAAATGAGCCCAGGTTGCAGCGATATCTGTAACATGCTGAGCTTTCAGCTGTCTGGTGTGGCTTTTATTGTGCTCGGCGTCGCAGCGTTGCTGACGATGCGCCGCAGCGGCGAAACTGCATTGGCCCGCGACCTGGGCTGGTTAGCAATATTCGGCTGCTTGCATGGGTTGCAGGCACTTCTCGATGGCGTACTTGTATCCCATCCCGTTATCTGGTTGGCGCAGTTTAGTACGATACTGCTGATAGTTGCTTTTGCTGCTCTGCTGGAGTTTTCCCGTCGCTTGTGGAATGAACAGTTGCCTGGGCAGCGGCTGCTGGCATTGCTGTTATATGCAGTGCTGGCTTTGGGAATCATTGCCTATATGCTGATGGGCTCCCCAGTTGCCACTGGGGTTGAGCGTGGGCTGGTGTATCTGTTTGGCGCAGCGGCAGCTACCCTGGCTGGTATTGGTTTGTTTGCCCAAGGCCGGGCCATGGGCCGGGCGGCCGATATCGTTGCCCTTATTGTCTGGTTGCAACTAGCTGCTGTTACACTGCTTGCATATGCCGCCCTTATGTTGTTTTTTTCTGCCATTTATACGCAGTTACTGCCAGCACGCCCGGATTTTCTGCTTACTGTTAACCTGCCGTTGCAGCTGGCCCGGGCGGGCTTTGCCTTGATGCTGGCAGTTAGTTTTGTCATGCTTAACCAGCATATTGGCAGCCTTTCTGCTACCAGCCTCAGACGGGTTACCAACCGCCTGAACGGTTTTGTATACCGTTGCCGCAACGACAAGAACTGGACCGTTATTTTTATGTCCGCAGGAGGAGAGAGGCTGACCGGCTACCCGGCGACAGATTTTCTAAGCTGCAAGCGCCACTTTGCCCAGCAGATCCACCCTGAAGATCAGCAACACGTATGGGATGATATCCAGGCTGCACTGGCATTGCGGCAGGATTTCCGGTTGCAGTACCGGATGATCAATGGTGCAGGCACAGTGTGCTGGTGTTACGAAGAAGGGCGGGGAGTTTTCGATACTCAAGGCAATTTACTGTATTTGGAAGGCCTGGTACGCAATGATGAAGAGCGCCACCAGGAGCAAAAGCTGTTAGTGCGCCTTTCCCGGGTGGCGAGTGCAACCACTAATGGCGTTATTGTTACCGACATTCATGGCCGGGTAGAGTGGATCAACGAGGGCTTTTCCCGCATTACTGGCTACACCCTGGATGAAATACAGGGCCGCAAACCCGGTGAAGTATTACAGGGGCCGGATACCAATCCTGCAACTGTGGCGAAGATACGCGCGTCGCTGATACTCGGTGAAGGTTTCGATGCCGAGCTTATCAATTACACCTGTGATGGCAAACCTTACTGGGTGCATATTCTGTGCAGCCCACTGCACGATGAAAAAGGCATATTTCAGGGTTTTATGGCTATTGAGTCGGACATTAGTCAGCAGAAACATGCCCAAAAGGTGCTGGCGGAGCAGGTGCAACACACTCAGGCCATTCTGGACAATATGGTTGACGGTATTATCACCATCGATGCAAGCGGCATCATGCAGTCATTTAATCAGGCCGCCATGCGTATTTTTGGCTACACGGCTGACGAAGTACTGGGCAAAAATGTAAATATGCTTATGCCGGCCCCACACCGCCAGGCACATGATGGCTACTTAACTAACTACCAGCGTGGCGGTATCGCGAAGATTATCGGTATTGGTCGTGAAGTGGATGGCCAGCGTAAAGATGGCAGTCTGTTCCCGATGAAGTTAGCGATTTCCGAGGTTATTCGTAATGGCCAGCCTTTGTATGTTGGCCTGGTGAGTGACATTAGTGAACGTAAGCAGTTTGAAATGCAGCTACTGGAATTAAATCAGTCGCTTGAGCAGCGTGTTGCAAAGCGAACCGAAGAACTTGAACATGCGAACGCCGCCAAAAATGACTTTCTGTCGCGTATGAGCCATGAGTTGCGCACACCGCTGAATGCTATTTTGGGCTTTACACAGTTGTTGCAACTGCCGGCGGACCTCCCGCTAAGCCCACAACAAGCAGATAATGTGCAAGAGATCCGTGATGCCGGAGCCCATTTGCTGGAACTGGTAAATGATATTTTGGATCTGGCCCGTATCGAAGCGGGTAAATTAGATTTTGATACTAAGCCTGTGCTATTGCAGCCTGTTATTGAACAGTGCGTCAGACAAATTTCTGCTGCTGCTCAGCAGCGTTCGATCACCGTCAGTTTGCAATCGGACTGCACTTGTTATGTCAATGCTGATGTTACCCGTTTACGACAGATACTGCTAAACCTGTTGTCTAACGCTGTTAAATATAACCGGGAAGCTGGCAGTGTAGAGCTGGACTGCACACTACAGGCTGCGCAAACAGTAAGAATTAGTGTGCGTGATACCGGTGTAGGCATAAGTGCTGATCAGGTCAGCCGGTTGTTTAAACCTTTTGCACGGCTGGATTCGGCCTACAACGGCATAGCCGGCAGCGGTATTGGCCTGGCATTGGCAAGGCAGTTAGTAGAATGCATGCAGGGTAGTATTGGGGTCAGCAGCGTGCCAGGCAAAGGAAGCTGCTTCTGGTTTGAGTTGCCCCTGTGCAAGGGCACGGCAGAAGCATCAGTTAAACCCCTTTCTGCTCCGGCCGTTATGAACACTGCACAGGCTCAGCGCAGCCCAGTGACGATACTCTATATCGAAGATAACCCGGCCAATCTCAGACTTGTGCAAAAAATTCTCACCAAGCGCAGTAATACCGTATTGCTAACGGCCGAAAATGGCGAGCAGGGTCTATTACTTGCCGATAGCAAACATCCGCAGCTTATCCTGCTGGATATAAATATGCCCGGTATGGATGGCTTTGAAGTATTGAGGCGGTTACAGGCAAACCCACTTACCAGCCAGTTACCGGTGATTGCCATAAGTGCCAATGCCATGCAGGGAGATATCGAACGCGGCAAAGCTGCGGGTTTTGTTGATTACATCACCAAGCCGCTTCAGGTGCCGGCATTTTTGCAGAGTATTGAACATGGCCTTCAGCACAAAGTTACTTACAAAGAGGCACAGTTATGAAACCACAGATTGCTGCCCGGGAAAATGCCTGTATTTTTATCATTGATGATGAACAGGTTAACCTTAAGCTGCTGGATAAAATGCTCGACAGTCAGGGTTACCTGCAACGCGTGCTGATGCAGGACTCCCGGCAAGTAATAGCGCGGTATCAACAGCAAAGGCCAGATTTGATTTTGCTGGATATCAATATGCCGCATCTGGATGGTTATCAGGTGATGGCGCAACTTGTCGCGTTAAACGACCCGCTGCTACCGCCAGTTGTTATTCTTACTGCGCAGCTTAGTAAAGACTGTTTACTGCGGGCATTAGCTGCCGGTGCCCGCGATTTTATCTCTAAACCGTTTGACCGCAACGAACTGTTGATGCGGGTACGTAATTTATTGGATGCCCAACTTGCTCATTTAATGTTGCATAACCAAAAAGCCACTTTAGAGCAGTTGGTACAGCAGCGAACTACTGAGTTACACCGTACGCGGCTACAAGTGGTGCAGCGCCTGGGTATGGCAGCTGAGTACCGTGATGAAGAAACCGGTAATCATATTTTACGCATGAGCCACATTTGTGCCTTACTGGCGGCGAAAATTGGCTGGGATGCGGCGCAGTGTGATTTAATTTTAAATGCCAGTCCAATGCATGACATAGGCAAAATTGGTATTCCGGATGCCATATTATTAAAACCCGGAAAATTTGAGCCTGAAGAATGGTCAATTATGCAAACCCATGCTGTTATTGGCGGCCGTTTGCTGGCGGGCGACGACAGTACTTTATTGCAAATGGCACGCGAGATTGCGCTAACCCACCATGAGAAATGGAATGGCAGTGGTTATCCTAATGGCCTACAAGGTGAAGCTATCCCGATGGCAGGGCGTATAGCGGCACTGGCGGATGTATTTGATGCATTGACGTCGGTACGGCCTTATAAAAAAGCCTGGCCGGTTGCAGAGGCGGTTGAATACATTACAGAAAATAGTGGTAAACATTTTGATCCGGTGCTGGTGCAGGCATTTGTTGCCGAGTTGCCACGTATAGTGGCTATCCGGCAGCAATTTGCAGAACCGGAGGTAGAATAATGCAAAAGCCTGCATTGCCTGATAACGAACTGCAGCGGCTGCTGGCATTGCATAACCTGGCAGTGCTGGATACAACCGCTGAGGAGCGGTTTGACAGGCTTACCCGCCTGGCTGGCTTGGTATTTAACGTGCCTATAGCCTTGGTATCTTTAGTGGACTCTGAACGTCAATGGTTTAAATCCCGCCAGGGGGTGCAGGCCTGTGAAACAGGCCGTGATATTTCATTTTGTGGCCACGCTATTTTACAGCCTGAAATTTTTGAAGTATCTGATGCCAGTAAAGATCATCGTTTTGCTGATAACCCTTTGGTCACAGGTGCGCCGCACATTCGTTTTTATGCCGGTGCGCCGCTGTTTTCAGCAAATGGCTATGGCCTTGGCACCTTATGCATTATTGATATAAAGCCCAGGCAACTGAGCGAGGTGCAACGAAAAATACTACGTGATTTGGCCGATGCCGTAGCCGCCGAGCTTAATGGCAGCTCTTTACAAAGCCTGAATACGTCACTTATTCAGGCAAAACAATTATCTGATACGATTTCCCGCGCCCAGCAAAAATTTATCAGTGAGCCGGACAGACGTCGTGCTTTTGATAATTTATTGGCGGATATTCTTAAACTAACGAAAAGTGAGTACGGTTTTATAGGTGAAGTGCGCTATAAAGCGGATGGCGCCCCCTATTTGAAGACGTATGCCATTACCAATATTGCCTGGAGCGATGATACCCGTGCGTTTTATGCCGCTCATGCACCCAAAGGCATGGAATTTTATAACCTGAACACATTATTTGGTGCAGCACTTACTAGCGGAGAACCGGTAATTGCGAATGCGCCTTACCAGGACCCGCGACGGGGAGGGTTGCCAGACGGGCCCCCGGCAATGCATGCCTTTTTAGGTTTGCCTGTGCATCGCCACGGCAAATTGAACGCTATGTTAGGAGTGTCGAATCGACCAGGAGGTTATGATCAGTCGCTGATTCACTTTTTAGAGCCGCTGTTGGTAACCCTGGGCCAATTGGTAGAAGCTTCCCAATTGCAAAACAAACATGCCGAGGCACAGCACTTGCTGCAGCTTTTATCAAAAGTGGCAAGCCAAACCACTAATGGTGTAGTGATTACTAATTGTGCCGGCGAAATTGAATGGATAAATGATGGCTTCACCCGGATAACAGGTTATTGCCTTAGCGAGATAACAGGCCGAAAACCTGGTGAAGTGCTGCAAGGCCCTAAAACAGATCCGAATACCGTAAAACTGATGAAAGCCGCACTGTTAGCGGAAAAACCATTCGATGTCGAGATAATCAATTACCACCGCGATGCGACGCCTTATTGGATCCAGGTGCAATGCAGCCCACTTTATAATGATAACGGCACGTTAAAGGGCTTTATGGCGATAGAGTCCGATATTACCGGGCGCAAAAAGCTGGAGCAGATTAAAAACGAATTTGTTTCAACAGTGAGCCATGAATTACGCACACCATTAACGTCTGTATGCGGTGCGCTGGATTTAGTGGCCTCAGGCAAACTAGGGCCGTTAAATGACGCGACACAACAGCTGCTATTGCTGGCACAAAACAACGGCCAGCGGCTAAAGTTTTTAATTAATGACTTGCTCGATATTGAAAAGTTATCACAGGGTAAGCTGGAATTCGACCTGAAAGTACAACAGCTGCAACCCCTATTACACCAGGTGGCGGAAAACCATAAAACCTATGGCCTGGAGCGGCACATTGATATTACGCTTGAGTTACCCGCTGAAGAGATACTGGTGCGGGTGGACGGGCAGCGTTTGCAGCAAGTGCTGGCCAATTTATTGTCAAATGCGATTAAGTTTTCACCTCACAACAGCAGTGTAAGGCTGCAGGTGCAAAAGAAGGGCGATAAGGTGCGGGTGTCGGTAGCCGATAGCGGGCCTGGTGTGCCAGAGGTCTTTAAATCCCGGATATTTGAGCGTTTTAGCCAGGCCGATAGCTCGGATAACCGCAAAGTGGGAGGCTCCGGATTGGGGCTGGCTATTTGTCGTGAACTTATTGTGCAAATGAATGGCAGTATAGGCTATGACTCTGTTGAAGGCCTGGGGGCAACGTTTTGGTTTGAGTTACCGGCTAGCTAACAAATAGCCCTTCATCAACCTGTAAAAGGCCATCAGGCAGTCTCTGGCAGTTAAATAATCTCGCTGTTGTATTGCGAATGTTTGGGGGTATTGGTTTGAATACATATGCTTTTTCTTCTGCCCGCTTTGGTAACAGCTTTCCTGCTTTTAAAAAAGATGCTTTTACCGAAAAACATTATCAACTGCTAACCCAATTATTTCCTGAACATGGGGTGTTTGTATTATTGCTTAACCCAACAGGTGAGCTTTTTATTGACACCTCACCGCATACCTATCGTTTTAGCCATCCGGGTATTTTGCTGCATCTGTTAACCCATGGCCCCAATATACTTTTCACAAACGACCTGAAACAAAAGCCCTATCACGGCGTGTTTTGTCAAGAAACCGAGCAAGCGACGCGTTTTTTTGTATGCTCGGCTCTTAAAAGTAAAAATGGCAGAATGTTAGGTGCTTTCGGTGTTATTGGTAAACAGGCAAGAACACTGTTGCCAGATGAGAAGGTTTTTATTGCCTGGCTGGCTGATAATCTGGCAAATGATATTCAGGCAGATGCGGTGCCTGATTACGCGATGAGAAATGCATTAAGCCAGTTTCCAGAGGCGATAACGCCTTATCTTGACGATATTTACATTATGGCTGACCGTGACGGCGTAATCATCAGTTTGGCCGAGCAGGTGCCTGCAGCTTTACGGGATAAGGTGGCACAAAGTGGTGGCTTGCTAAGCACTGTGTTTGGCAAAAAACATAATGATTTTTTCAACGATCTGATAAGCCTCGCCGAGGCTACGCATAAAAAGCAAACAAACATCTTACACTTAGCTTGCCAGCATACAGAGTTACTGTATTCCGTTAGCTGTAACCGTTTTTCGGATGGTTGGTATTTGTTTACCTTTCATGATATTACGGAACGCAATAGGCTGCGGGAGCTCCTGGAGAGCCGCAAACAGCTGCTGGAAGGCGTGGTACAAGCAAATAACGTCGGTATTCTGTTGTTAAACGATAGTGGCGAGGTGCTTTACTCTAATGAAAAAGCCACGGACTGGTTTTCTCTGGATATTGGCAGCGGCGGGCTAAAAATGCCTTCTGCCCATTGGTGCTACACAGGCAATATAGAGGCTCAGAAGTACCCTTTTCAGCAAATATTCTTGCAGCAATCTGATTTAAAAGATGTGCGATACGAGTGCTTGCTTGCAACAGGTGCACGTAAAGTGTTTAGCTTAAATGCCATTTATAAGCCTGATGTTAGCAGCATACATGCCAGTGCAACTATTTTTATTCAGGACATAACAGAGCGTGCTTTTTTAGACCAGGCCTTGCTGGAAATGGAGCAGCACATGCAGTTTTTACTGCAGGCAAGCCCTGTTGTTATCTACCAAATGACACATACCCCACTGGAGCAAATAATTTATATAAGCCCTAACTCAGACGCTATTTTAGGGATTAAGGAGCAGGAGGCTCTAAACTCTGCCAGCTATTGGCTGAGTCGTATTCACCCGGATGATAAAACAACAGTGCTGGATTTGTTAACGCAAACACAACAAGCGCTGATTCTGGAGTATCGCTTTGCTGCTAAGGGGGATAATAATTATCGTTGGATAAAAGATATCAGAAGGTTCGTGGCTTTCGGCATTAATGCCAGCTGGATTGGCGCCCTGTTGGATATAACAGATCGTAAATTGGCTGAGCAAGCGCGCGCAAAAGCGCAACAGCAGTTTGAATTGCTTGCGCAGCATGTACCAGGCTTTCTGTATCAGTATAGATTAAAACCAGACGGTAGCTCGCATTTTCCTTATGCGTCCCCCGGCATTGCCAATATTTACGGTGTACTGCCCGAACAAGTGAAAGACGATGCTCAGGCGGTCTTTCATGTATTGCACCCAGATGATGTGGGCAGGGTAAGTGAAAGCATTGTGGAATCAGCACAAACAGGAAAGCTCTGGCAGTGCCAGTACAGGGTTAATTTACCGGCAGGCAAAACGATCTGGGTGGATGGTCAGTCTGCACCTACTTCGATGAGTGACGGTAGCACAGTTTGGCATGGGTACATTAGAGATATTACTGAACAAAAATTAGCCGAGCATAGGGCGCAAGCCCATTCCGAGCGGGCTCAGCAGCAGCGTAATCTGATTGCCAGATTAAGCTCTGATGAGACAGTGACAAAAGGTATTTTAATCAAGGCGTTAAAGGTAGTAATGGCGGGTTTAGCTGATAACCTTAACCTTGATAGAGTAAGCGTATGGATGTTTTCGCAAGCTGGTAATAGGTTACAGCGAACAATACTATTCGAACGAAATAGCGGCTTTAATATTGAAGCCTGTGCGCTAAATTGTGCGGACCTGCCTGAATATTTTAATGCGTTATTGTCTGCCGGTCAGATTGATGCTGATGATGCGCAGCACGACCCCCGCACAAAGGAGTTGGTCAGTACCTATTTAGAGCCTTTGGGCATAGTCTCATTGCTCGATACCGGCTTTTTTCAAAACGGCACCATGGTTGGGGTGTTATGTGCTGAGTGTTGTGGCGCTATCCGGCATTGGCATAGGGATGAAACCGCATTCTTTAATGCTATTGCAAATTTGGTGTCGTTGATTATTGCTGAAGACAAGCGCAAAAAATCAGAGCAGAAACGTGTTGCTATGCAGCGGCAACTGGCCTCTACATTGGAGAGTCTGGTAGATGCAGTCATTACTTTTGATAAAAAAGGTAAGATCGTCGATGTGAACCAGGCAACATGCACAATGTTTGGTTATAGCAAAGACGCCATGCTCGGACATAACGTATCTATACTAATGCCCTTTGCTATAAGCCAGCATCACGATCATTACATGGAAAATTATGTTAAAACCGGTGTGGCTAAAATTATTGGTATTGGCCGCGAAGTTCAGGCGTTACATGCTGATGGGCACGAATTTCCGGTTGCTTTGTCGATTGCCGCTTTAGGTGAAAGAAAAAACCTGCGCTTTGTCGGCTGTTGTCATGATCTTAGTGTGATAAAGAAACAGCAGGAACAGTTGCTGCATAGTGAAAAACTCAGTGCGGTGGGTAAGCTAACCAGCAGCTTAGCGCATGATTTTAATAATATTTTAGGTATAGTTCGTGGTTATGCTGAAATGCTGCAACAGGAAAGTGAGCAGGTAGCGCAGCTGGCAAAGCCAATTATTGATGCCAGTGACAGGGCATCTGCGATGATAAGCCAACTACTAGACTTTTCATCCTCAAAACAGCGTGCTGTTACTACGATATCGCTGAACACGCATTTACAACTTTTAACACCTTTGCTGGAACAAGCTCTGGCTGCTGAAATTACGATGAATATTGAGCCTTGTCAGCAAGACATGTTTATCAATATAGAGCTGCCGGCTTTTGACAATGCACTAATAAATTTAGTCGTTAACGCTAACCATGCGATGCAGGGGCAGTTTAACGGCTGTTTGCATATTGTGACTGAGCACTGCAGTGCGGCATCACTACCTAAAGAGCTTAATGTTGTTTCAGGTGACTATGCCAGTATTGCCATAACCGATAATGGTTGCGGCATGAGTGAAGAGGTGCGGCAAAAAATCTTTGAACCTTTTTTTACCACTAAAGGCGATACCGGTACCGGTTTAGGCCTGGCGCAAACCTACGGCATGGTGCAGCGGTGCAAAGGCTATATTGATGTTAAGTCTACCCCTGGTCAGGGCAGTCGCTTTACGCTTTACTTTCCTCTGGTGCCTGCAATGCAAAATGCTTTAAGCAGCCCAGCGCCAGCCAAGACCACAGATACACAACATATTCCGCTACCTGCATCGGGCGCAAAACCGCTTAAAACTGATAATGCCACCAAAGCCGTTATTTTATTGGTTGATGATGAGGTCGAACTGCTTGAGATGAATACAATGCTGCTGGAGTCTGCAGGCTATACAGTGTTATCAGCCCAAAGTGCAGCGCAGGCGCTTAGTTTATCAGGTGAGCATCATTTTGATTTGTTGTTATCCGATATTGTGATGCCGGAAATGAATGGTTTCGAATTGGCTAAAACGTTAAAGGCAAGCTACCCTGATGTAAGTGTTCAGTTAATGAGCGGTTACACTGACAAGTCTATGATTACACGAGACGAATACAATCTTTGGTACGAGCAGCGCCTGACCAAGCCTGTAGCTCTTAGCTCCTTACTGAAACGCATTGCAGAGGTACTTAAATCATGATGCTGAATATCAGAAATGTCCCATTAGCTTTTAAAACCATAGCTGTGGTGGATGACAACGCCGAATTTTGCTTATTGTTAAAGCGCTTTCTTGAAACAAAAGGCTATGAGATTACTGTGTTTAGCTCTTCGGCAGGGTTTATAAACAAAAGTTGTGCGGCATTTGATTTAATCTTGTTAGATTTATATATGCCTGACCCTGATGGTGTAGCCGTCATCAGGCATTTAGCCACAGTGGGCTATGCTGGTGCAGTTCTGCTGATGAGTGGTGAAGATCATGGGGTTTTAAGGTCGGCTCTGGAGCTGGCGAAAACAAAAAACATAGAAAAAATAGCCTCTATTAATAAACCACTCTCGCTTGAGAATGTATCTGTGCTGGTCCATGAATTGCTGCAAACAGCGGTTTTCAAACCGCAGGGCTTTAATGCAACATCATGGCAACCTGGTACAGAGGATTTGTTTGCTGCTATTGAGTTGCAGCAGTTAAAACTCTACTACCAGCCTAAAATAGCACTTGTTGATAATAGGTTAGCTGGTTTTGAGGCGCTGCTGCGCTGGGATCATCCAGAACATGGTTTGGTGATGCCAGATCAATTTATACATTTTGCTGAGCAATCCAAAGACTTGATGCAATTACTGACCAATGAAGTTGTCCGGCTTGCTATTGATCAGCTAACTGAGTGGCAACAGCAGGGACAAAAGGCCCAGCTAAGTATTAATGTGTCGATGCTGAATTTAGAGGCGCTAGAATTCCCGGAACAGTTAGAGCAAAAGCTGCGAGCTGCTGAGCTTTCACCCAGGCAATTGTTGCTGGAAATAACCGAATCCGCCTTAATGAGTGACGTTGCCAGTTCATTGGATATTCTGGTGCGTTTAAGAATGAAAGGTTTTGGCTTATCTATTGACGATTTTGGCACGGGTTATTCCTCATTAGCGCAGTTGCACCGGATCCCCTTTAGTGAATTAAAAGTAGATCGTAGCTTCGTCATGACAATGCTACAAAGCCATGAAAGCCGCGCTATAGTAGAAACCTGCATTCAGTTGGCTAAACGTTTAGGGTTGCAGGTAGTGGCTGAGGGCGTAGAAAGCCAAGCTATTTTAGCCCAGCTTGTAGCAATGGGGTGTGATATTGGCCAGGGCTATTTCTGGGGTAAACCTGTATCGGCGGACAACGCTAAAGCGTGGTTCTAAGTCAATAGCGTTTAATAAAGGACTGACAATGCAAAATAATGGTTGGATCTTATATTTTGAAGATGATGCTGCGACAGCAGAG
>CAZNXI010000041.1:0-19662 GCA_964577005.1 uncultured Rheinheimera sp. | reverse complement strand
ATATAGTGACTATGAATATCACCCGCTAAACCATGTAACAGCACAACCAAAGGTCGCTTATCGCTTGTGCTTAAGCGGTGGCTCCAATTGAGTTGAATCTCATCACCATCACTTAGGTAAAAGGTTTCAGCATCAGTGTACTGGTTTGTCTTTGGACTGAGGTATTTGGCAAAAATAGTTTGTAAATGCGCGTTACGTAACCACCATGGCGCTGAAAAAGGCGTGGTTATTGCTGCTGGTCTGATGTCTACTTGCAAAAAAAGTCTTCCTGATAAAGAATGGTCAAAATGATTAAAAAATGGACTGTGATGAACAGACGTCAATTTCTTTTTACCGGTTTGGCCTTAGCCGGTAGTGCGACTTTAGGCATTCAGTTTTGGCAGTATAGCTTAACGCCACAAGCTGATAATCGTACCTTAGTGCTTGCTGCCATTTTACCCGCTTTATTATATGGGGTTTTGCCTGATGATCCGCAAGAGGCTCGCAGGGCGCTCGATCGCACAGAGCAGGCTGTGCAAGAATTTATGCATTTCTTGCCGTTACGCCAGCAACAACAATTAGGTCAATTATTCAATTTAATGGCGCATCGCTTTAGTCGTTTAGGGCTAACCGGGTTGTGGTTAAACCTTGAGGAGTTAACCATACAACAACGTTTACTGATATTACAGCGTTGGCGTGACAGTTATTTATTGACACTACAACAAGCTTACCACGGCTTGCGCGAGCTGTTGTATGGTGCTTTTTATGGTCAACCTGAACATTGGCATAAACTTGCTTACACCGCACCGAGGTTCAGATGAGCGATATTAATCATATCGATGCCAGTTCCTTACAGCGTGATCAGCATTTTGAGGCCGATATTGTCATTATTGGTTCAGGCGCTGGTGGGGGCATAGCTGCGGAGCAATTTGCCCAAGCAGGTTATAAGGTGCTACTGCTCGAGGAGGGTGCTTGGTATCAACGTCAGCATTTTGTGATGGAAGAACGCTGGGCTTATCCTCACTTATACCAAGAAGGTGCTGCCCGTAAAACGCGCGATCAGGCAATTAGTATTTTACAAGGGCGCACTGTTGGTGGCTCGACCACAGTGAATTGGACAACCTCTATTCGTACCCCTGAGCCGACCTTGGCTTTTTGGCAGCGTGAGTTTGGTCTTAATTTTAGTACTGAGCAGAGTCTAGATCCTTACTTCGCGCTTGCAGAGCAACGCCTCAATATCCATAGTTGGCCAGTACCGCCTAATGCCAATAATGCTAAGTTACAGCAAGGCTGTGAGCGCTTAGGTTGGGAATTCACGGTTATTAATCGCAATGTAAACGCCTGCGCGAATTTAGGCTATTGCGGCATGGGCTGTCCGATAAATGCCAAACAATCAATGTTAGTCAGTACCATTCCGGAAGCTATGCGGCTGGGAGCAACGCTGATTTCGCGAATATCCGTTAGACGTTTACACTGGCAAAAAGATCAGGTGATAGGCTTGGAAGCGGTGCCAGTGGATCAGTACTTTCAACCTCGCACTGATATTAAACTTAGCTTTAATGCGAAACATTATGTTGTGGCTGCGGGTGCTATAGGCTCACCAGCCTTATTATTGCGTTCAAAAGTGCCCAACCCCTCAGGCCGCTTGGGCAAGCATACCTTTTTGCACCCCACGGTGATATCTGGCGCCATCTTTGCTGAGCAGATAAATGGTCATCGTGGTGCGCCGCAGTCTATTTATTCCGATCAATTTGTTTGGCCACAGGATGCTAATTTGGTAGGTTACAAACTTGAGGTACCGCCAATTCATCCGGTGCTGATGGCCACCAAGCTTATTGGCATGGCGGAGCAGCATGCGGCATTAATGCAAGAGTTTAATCAGCTACAAGTCACCATTGCCTTATTAAGAGACGGCTTTCACCAACAAAGTCAGGGGGGAACTGTGCAGCTAGATAACATGGAACAACCGGTGTTGGACTATCCACTCACGGACTTTCTGTGGCAGGGCATGCGTAGCGCCTTGTTATCCATGGCGGAATTACAGTTTGCCGCTGGCGCACGGCAGGTCATGCCAATTAATCATCACGCTCAGCTTTATAACAGTTGGTCTGAAGCAAAGTCGGCGATTGCCGAACTCCCTTTAGCTCCACTCCAACAAACAGTCGTATCTGCGCATGTGATGGGTGGTTGTAATATGAGTACCTCGCCACACACTGGGGTCGTAAATCAAGATGGCCGACATTTCCAGTTAACAAATTTATCGGTATTTGATGGTTCAATCTTACCAACTAGTTTAGGGGCTAATCCGCAATTAACCATTTACGCCCTGATTTGGCGTCATAGTCAGGTACTTATTCAACACCTACAACAAGCGCATACGTGATCAGTTTATCGCTGTAGTGAGTCTGCCAGTAATTTAAAGTAACGCAACCATAGTAAGCTGAGTTGTTGTGTTAGCCTGTTATCAGGATAAATGCCTTGAGCTGCAGCCGCACCTTGCAGTGTTCCTGCGACTAAAAAATGATTTTTAACAGCTTGGCACTGAATCACTTTCTCAAAGGCTCTGGCGGCCATCTCTTCAGGTAATGCCAGATATAAACGGTTAGCTGCCGCATCAAGTTGTTGACAGTGCCGAAAGAATGGACTGGGGGCTTGCTGGTCTTCGGATAATAATAACGCTTGAAAAGCGCTGTCTAATAAGTTGTTCAATGGATGGGGTTTTAGTTTAGCTTGGCTAAGCCATAAACGGCTGGCGAAAATGCCTGCAGCAGGTTCAGCAAACATTTTGCTCGCAATATAATGATCGAACGCATGCCACCACTCATGAGCCAAACTCCCAGCTCCGGCATTTTTGGCTAACGCCAGAATACGCCCTTTGGGTTGATAAAACGCGCATACACCGGGCTGACCACCAATACCAAAGGTCAACGCTAAACTGCCCCTTAAAGAGATAACTTCGGCTGGAACCTGCAAAATATGCTGTAAATCCGCAAAGGCATCAAAGAATAAATTAGCTGCAATTTGCTGTTCAGCTGCGGTGACCCAACGTCCGACATGAATACTATTAAAACCAAAAAGGGTGACTAAATCAGCAAAGCTGACATCCGCGCCCGCTCGATGTGAGGGGCCGTTACGGAAGAATTGACGATGGAGACGAGAAGAAGACTGCATAACCTTATAGTAGCGGCAGTTATAGTTTAACTGCAACAAAAAAGCGGGCTAACACGCTTGGAGTCACATGCTAACCCGCAGACCTTAACGGTGAAATCTAAGCATGTAAGCTATCAAAAATACGCAAGAAAGTTGGCTGCTGTCGAATAGCTAATGGCATATGCAGTCTTTTAGCTAAATCTTGGGCATGAATTAAACCACGGATCTGATGATTATCACGGTCGACCACCAAGCAATATTGCTCGCCATTAGATTGCATAGTATTAATTACGTCGGCAATAGTGCAGTTTTGTAATTGCTGATACGCCAGTGCTTTTATGCTGTCACGCGGGCGCATTAGATCTCGCACTTTAATTTCGTGGCGATTGGAGCCTTGAATCACCAGCCGCATAATAGCTTGTTCTGACAGTTGCTCAATATGCACTAGCCCCGTCATTTCCTCATTGACATCGACGACCAATTTTAACTGGCAATGTTCTTGTTGCATCATTTCCAGCGTAGTAGCTGCAGAGGTGCTTTCTTCGATAATAGTGGGTTGGCTCTGTTTAAAGTCAGTAAAAACAGTTAATGCAGGGCTATTTAAGGTCGCATCTGTAAAGTCTGTTGGTTGAATCAGCTGATCTACAGCATCTAAATTGAATAAGGCTAATTTTTTCATGATCATTTCCAAATGTTATTGGCAAGCAGAGGCCCTGCCAAAATAAAGAGTTTATTTAGTGTTTCAGGGGATTTGATCAGAAAAAAGGTGGTGCTCGGGCGGAATCTGGACTAGAGCTGAAAGACAGCCAAGGTGCAATGTAGTGGGTGGTAATGGCACCGAAAATAGCAAAGTAGGGTTGCGAAACCAAAACAAGTAAAGTGTCAGGTTCGTCCGGCTCATGATCTGCCAAATTTGGAGCTTGGTTTGGAGTGTTGTGTTGAACGTTAAGTGCTTTAAATTGACTGTCAGCGAGTGGTGATAACCTTTGGTCATGCGCATTAGCTGTTTCTGTTGTTGCCAACAGACTCAGATAAAGAAACGCAAGAAGCAGGTTAAGAAAACGCATTGTTCAAATTAGACTCGTATATCGTTCTGAATCAATAATGCGCACTAATTTACAAAACTACAAGGGGCTATTAAAAAAATAGCCCCTATCTGTCCTAAAAAATACGGTACTTAACGAATTGAGACGGGTGGAGAGATATTCCTTAAGGTTGCTGCAGCATTTGTTGTGCTAATGCCTCAGCCACTCGGATACCATCGATAGCGGCAGATAAAATACCACCGGCATAGCCTGCACCCTCACCAGCCGGATATAAGCCTTTTACGTTGATGCTTTGGAAATCGGCTCCGCGCTTAATGCAAATAGGTGAAGATGTCCTTGTCTCTACCGCTGTTAACAGGCCATCGGGTTTAGCAAAACCTCGAATTTGCTGCTCGAATGCCGGTATAGCTTCGCGGATTGCCGCTGTAGCATAGTCTGGTAATAAACCCGATAAATCCGTAAGTTTGATACCTGGCGTATAAGACGGTTGCACAACACCTAAGTCGCCAGAGGAGGTGCCAGTGAGAAAGTCGCCAATCAGTTGCGCGGGTGCATGATAATCAGCACCACCCAGTGTAAAAGCTGCTTGTTCTAGTTTTCGTTGTAGCTCAATGCCGGCAAGGGGGTGGCCAGGATAATCTTGCTCTGGGTGGATGCCAACCACGATGGCGCTATTGGCATTCCGTTCATGCCGCGAGTATTGACTCATGCCATTAGTGACTACGCCACCCGTTTCTGAGGCGGCTGCTACTACAGTCCCCCCTGGACACATACAGAAACTGTAAACCGTGCGTCCATTTTGGCAGTGATGAACCAGCTTATAATCTGCCGCGCCTAAGATAGGATGACCTGCGTTGGGGCCCCAGCGGCAACTGTCGATCATCGATTGTTCATGCTCAATCCGAAAACCAACCGAGAACGGTTTGGCTTCAATGTAGACACCGGCGTCATGTAGCATATGAAAGGTATCTCGGGCGCTATGGCCAACGGCTAATACCAGATGCTTGCAATCAAGTCGTTCCCCGTTATTCAATGTCACACCGGTTAGCTGATTCTCGGTGATATGAATTTGATCGACTCGACTACTGAAACGAATCTCCCCACCTAGCGCAATAATATTCGCTCGCATTTTTTCCACCATCGACACTAATTTAAAGGTGCCGATATGTGGCTTACTCACGAACATAATCTCTTCGGGTGCACCGGCTGCAACAAACTCGGTTAACACTTTACGACCGTAGTGTTTAGGATCTTTAATCTGGCTGTACAATTTGCCATCTGAAAAAGTGCCGGCACCGCCCTCGCCATATTGCACATTAGATTCGGTATTCAGTGGTTGTCCTCGCCAAAACCCGAAAGTATCTTTCGTGCGTTCCCGAACCGCTTTACCACGCTCTAAAATAATAGGTTTAAACCCCATCTGTGCCAGCAGTAACCCAGCAAATAAGCCGCATGGTCCAAGCCCAACAACAATAGGGCGTTCAGTTAAGGTGGTTGGTGCTTGTGCGACAAACTTATAGTTGGTGTCTGGTGACAGATTTACATGAGGATCCTTAGCAAACTTTTTAAGGAGCATGGCTTCATTTGTCACTTCTAGATCCAGCGTATAGATAAGTTGGATATCTGTCTTTTTACGCGCGTCAATACCACGTTTAAACACAGTAAAATGCGATAGATCACCTTCAGAAATAGCTAATTTCGCCAAAATTCTGGCTTTGAGTTCTGCCATTTCATCTTGGTGATGTAAAGGTAATTTCATTTCGGTTAAACGTAACATAACAGGGGGATCCAATGTTTAATCAAGCAAGTCAGGCCGGTAATCTCGGCAATAACAGCTATTTTACGTGATCTTGCACCAGCTGTCCGCAGTAGCTTGCGTTTCTCGGTTGTTTTTCGTCGCAGCTCCAGTATGATCAGCAACTGATAAAGCTGAAGGAGGTTGCTATGGCCTTTGTCGTAGGTGAAAATTGTATAAAGTGTAAATATACTGATTGCGTGGCAGTATGCCCAGTAGATGCTTTTTTTGAAGGCCCTAACTTTCTGGCGATTAGCCCCGATATTTGTATAGATTGTGGTTTATGTGAACCAGAATGTCCTGCTAATGCCATTTATCAAGAAGATAAAGTGCCTGCAGCCCAGCAACCCTTTATCGCGTTGAATGCCGAACTTGCAGTACTTTGGCCTAACATTACTACGGTCAAACCAGCACCAGCAGATGCTGATGCCTGGAACGGTGTTGCTGATAAGCTGCAGTATCTAGAAACGTGATTATTTAGTGACTTCGTCATCAGAATGACCCACTTTGTACATAAAGTACACAGCGTAAAAGATACACAGGCCGATCACAATCGCTAATCCGCTGAATGAAATAAAGATGACTGGGTCGTTTAAAAATTCATGCCATAGGTTCATTGCTTTTCCTCCTAAAATGTTCTGTCTACAGTTTAAGCAGATAGCACAGCTTCAGGTATGATGCAGATCAAGCTTTACGGTAAGCTTATAGCGAACTGAGCACAGGTTTGACGTAGATCAATAAGATCAGTGGTAAGTGTTGTCGATAGCGGTACGCCCAGTAATTTTAGATAAAGACTGAGATTATCTGCTGTGGTGTGTTGAGTGAAGGTTAGCGCGTCACAGAGCAGTTGTTGTTCACACTGCTCTGCAACTAACTCGGTATGCAGTAAGCTTTGTTTGAGTTGTAATTGCTGTGAGGCTTGAAGCGGTAGGGCGAGTAATTGCTTACGGCAGTGACGAATGACTTGTGTTAGCTGCTTATTAAACGGAGCAAGTTGCTGTATGCTGTTAATTAAGACATCCTGACTCACTTGCCAAGATAATTGTTCGGCGTAACCGAGCGCCAGCAGCACATTCACATTTGCCTGATAGTTGTCTTGCCAGCGTAAACAAAGCTGTTTAACGGCTGGATAACTGGCTAAGCTAAATTGCCAGAGCTGCTCAGGGCAAAATTGCGCTGAGCGTTCATCTACGCTATTAGCCGCCATGTTGTTGCCAGAATTGCTGCGTTCGCAGCTCCAGTTGCTCTTGCGCCTCAAACCACTGCTCTTCAATAGTGGCGAGATGACTGTTGGCACTAGTTTGCTCGGCTAACAGTTTAGTCAGTTGGCTTTTCTGTTTGGCATCGTAGATATCTGGCTCTGCTAATTGCTGTTCTAACTGGGTTAATTGTGTGGTCAGTTGCTGCTGCTGCAATTCTAATTTATCAATTTTTTGTTTTAGCGGCCTTAGTAAATTCCGCAGGTCTGCTTCCAAACGTTTTTGATCTTTACGTTGCAAGGCGCTGACGCTATTACTCGCGTCAGCATTACTGCTTTGTGCTTGCAGATTGGCTTGCGTTTGTCGAGCATCTTGTTGCAGCCATTGGTAATAGTCGGGTAAATCACCATCAAAAGGGGCAACTTTGCCATGGGCAACTAAATAAAACTCATCGGTTGTACTACTTAACAAATGCCGATCATGTGAGACTACGACAATAGCACCTGCAAAGTCTTGCAGTGCCATAACGATAGCTTCGCGCATGTCTAAATCTAGGTGGTTAGTGGGTTCGTCCAGTAACAATAAATTAGGACGCTGATAGACCAGCAACGCTAATACGAGCCGGGCTTTTTCCCCGCCAGAAAACGGCGCACAGGCTTCTAAGGCTTTATCACCATGAAAACCAAAACCACCGAGGAAGTCGCGAAGTTTTTGTTCAGGCACCAACGGATCTAAGCGCACCAGATGTTGCAGCGGTGAATCTTGTGGTCGTAAGGTTTCTAATTGATGCTGCGCAAAATAGCCTAAACTCACGCCATTGGCATACCATACTTCACCACTTTTTGGGGTGAGTTCACCGGAGAGCAGCTTAATTAATGTCGATTTACCTGCACCATTTCGTCCTAATAGACCAATACGGCTGCCAGGTAGTAATTGAAAATTAATATTACTGAGTATCACTTTATCCGCATAACCTGCTTGTACATTATCCATTTTTAACAGCGGGTTGGGTAAAGACTTGGGTTCGCGAAAGCTAAAACTAAAGGGCGAATCAATATGGGCTGGCGCTAATAATGTCATGCGCTCTAACGCTTTAATACGACTTTGAGCCTGTCTCGCTTTTGTTGCTTGTGCTTTAAAGCGATCAATAAATTGCTGTAAATGTGCAACTTGGCGTTGTTGTTTTTCAAAATTCGCTTGATGTTGCGATAATTGCTCAGCACGTTGCCGCTCAAATTGACTATAATTGCCCTTATAAAGCGTTAAACATTGTCGTTCGATATGCACTGTATTGTCAGTTACTGCGTCCAGAAAATCCCGGTCATGGCTGATTAACAGTAGCGTACCGGGATAATTACTTAAATACTTCTCTAGCCAAAGTACGGCATCAAGATCTAGGTGATTGGTTGGCTCATCGAGTAACAGCAGGTCGGCTGGTTTCATTAAGGCTTTGGCTAAGTTCATCCGCATCCGCCAACCGCCAGAAAATGATTTTACAGCTAAGTTTTGCATCTCGCCGCTAAAACCTAAGCCAGCTAATAGTGTGCCAGCTTTAGCTTCAGCTCGATAACCGTCTAAGGCCTCTATTTGTTGATGCACGGCCGCGAGATCGCTTTCGCTACACTGGCTGCGCGCTTTCACTAATAAAGGGAACAGGGCTTCATCGCCTTGTAAAACATAGTCTAGTGCTGAGCAGTCTAGAGCAGGCGTTTCTTGTGCCACAGTGGCTACAACCCATGCTGCGGGGATGTTCACATTGCCGGTATCGGCATGGAGTTTACCCTGTAATAGGGCGAACAAACTGGATTTGCCGCAGCCATTTGCACCGACAATTCCCACCTTTTGCCCTGGAAATACGGTAAGATCGGCACCACTAAACAGCGCGTTAATGCCGCGGCGCAATTCTACCTGCTGTAACTGAATCATGTTTTTCTCTGTAACAGTGAACTAAGCAGCTAATTTTACGCTATATCCTAGATAAACCAAGGGCTGTTACATAAATTCGCTATGTGGTTAGTCAGCCAACTAAGGAACATCATGACCTCACGTAAAAAGAAACGCTTTATTGCCGGGGCAACCTGTCCAAATTGTAAAGCAGCCGATACCATGAGTTTGTTTATAGAAAACAATATTGAAAAAGTGGAGTGTGTTGCTTGTGGTTATCAGATGGCACAACCTGAACCTCAGGTCGCCAACTCAACTCGTAGTAACGAGTTAGTTATTGGCGTGTTTAAACCTGAATAGCGAAGGGGTTAGATTATCTGAGGTTTGCAAACTTAATAATGTGGCGGTGGCGGTTCTTCTTCTGGACGCAAAATGCCACTTTCTTCAGGCATCTGTTGTAGTTTTTCCGCAAGCAAGATGATTTGCCGTTGTAATTGCTCGATGCGCTTTTGGTGCGCTAATAACTCCTGATGCAGACTATTTACGGTGTCTTCTTGAAAAGCAATTTTGCTTTCTAGTTCTATCAGGTGTAGTTGAATATCTGAAGTGTCATTACTCATAAGTTATTTTCCATACTTCGGCTAAGCCACTGGAGCTTTCGCTGATTATACGCTCTGCGTCAAGAAATGCGACTGCATGCACTACTGCGCTGGCGGGTCTGCTGTCGACACGAGGCGACACTCGCCAGCGTTGTAATTCTTTACCCGTGGCGACTTGCCATAACACTAGGCTGCGCGTTGGTGCGCCTGTTAAGAGGTATTGCCCATCTGCACTAAAGCGTACAGCGCTAAAAATCTGTTGTCGGGTAATCATTTGTAGCTGGCTTATTCTTTCTCCCGTTTGAATGTTCCAAATTTGCGCTAAGTTTTGGCTGTCCGCAGTAAACGCATAGCGACCCTGTGGGTCAAGTGCGACTTTGGTGACTCTACTTGGGTGAATGAAACTATATAAGATTTGTGCAGTCTGAGTATCCCAGAGGTGGGCGCTATAGTCGTTACTGCCGGTTAAGGCGTAACGACCGTTGGGTGACATTGCTACACTGTTAATCCGTTCAGTGTGTCCAAGAAAATCCAGCCGTCTGCCACTACTGAGCGTAATGTGTTGTACCGTGTTATCACTTTTGCCTATTAACAAGTGCGCGCCATTGTTAGAAACGGCGATATCACGGATTCCGAAAGCATCAGTTTGCCAGTAACCAACATTTTTGCCATCGTTGGTGCGCCATAAAGCAAAGGTGTGTTGGTCCGCGGTTAGCACGTGGCTGTTGTCTTCGCTTAGCGCGAGATTAAACACTAAGTTTTCGGTCGCATCTTGATGTCGCCATTGGTACAGAAGCGCATTTTGTTCTATGTCCCAAAAGGCGATACCATCTTGTACGGATGACACTACAGCGTAGCGGCCGTCAGATGACAATGCGGCTGCATAACTAACATTAGCAACAAGCTGCCATTGTGCTATAGGCTGAGTTTCTACCTTGCTGCATGCGACAAGGAGTAAACTTAGAAAAAAAACAGGATATTTCATCTTAGGTGTTAACCTCATCCGTACAAAGCGTTAGTATAGCTGAGCTAACTAAAATCTATTAAATCATACTTTGGCAATATCATTGTCAAACTTTGGAGAAAAAAATGCGTTTAAAAACTAAACTTACCCTGGTTGCAGTAGCATTGTTAACGTTAAGTGCCTGCGGTAAAGAAGAGAAGCCTGCCGCAGCACCTGTATTGGATACTGAGCAAGCAAAACAAGCTTATAGCTTAGGCGTATCTGCTGGCCGTTATTTGCAAAGTACCATTGAAGAGTACAACAAAATTTCAGTTGACCTAAATGCAGAGCTGATTTTACGTGGTGTACAAGACGGTATTGCTGGAAAGTCAGAAGTTTCAGAAGAAGATATTCAACAACTTCTCACTGCTCTAGATGAAACCTATCGCAATGAACAAACAAAATTAGCTGAAGCGGCTGCGGCATCAGCCAAAGCGGCAGGTATCACTTTCTTAACTGAGAACGCCAACAAAGAAGGTGTTACTGTGACAGAATCTGGCTTACAGTATGAAGTACTGCAGGCCGCTGAAGGTGTGAAACCCACAGCAACCGATACAGTTAAAGTACACTATACTGGCACTTTGATTGATGGTTCGGTATTCGATAGCTCAGTAGAGCGTGGTGAGCCAATCGAATTCCCGCTGAATCGAGTTATTCCTGGTTGGACTGAAGGCGTTCAATTAATGAGTGTTGGTTCAAAGTTCCGTTTCACCATCCCTTCAGAATTAGCCTATGGCGAACGCGATATGGGCACTATACCACCAAACAGTGTGTTAGTATTTGAAGTAGAATTACTAGATGTTATTAAAGCGCAGTAAGATGCCTTTTTAAAAAAAGCGGCTTCTGCCGCTTTTTTTAATTTCAAAAATTAAGCAGGATTTGTTTCATCCTGATGTTTGACATACAAGGTTTCAATCAACCTATCTTCTAAAGCAAACCGCTCTTCTAATGATTGACCTAACGCGGACAGTTCAATATCAAAAGCGCCGCTATTTCTTGTGCTTAAATGTTCCGCATACTTATCATTAAACTCTAGTGCCAAGTCAGTCGAAACAGAAATCTTCGGATATAAAGACTCTGCCAGTTTTCGGCTATCGCGACCATTTATGGCGCACTGCGTAACAATTTGTTCGTATACTTCAAAATGCCCAGCAGAAAGATAATCCATTAGTAACTGGCAAAATTCAATAATCTTGTCTTGCGAAGGCATCGTGTGGCGATCTTTTTCAAATGGCGGTAAGCCAGCTAGTTTGCAATAACTGACAATTAATTGCTGTCTTTCGTCCAGCCAGTTATCAATAGCGACTAGGCTGCCGCCCCATTTTTGTTGTGCCTGCTGTAAGCGGGTATACATTCGCTTCTCCTTAGATGCAGTAATCTTTCTGCAATAGTGTCTAATTAAAAGAATTTCCTGCAAAAAATCAACCGTTTTTTTATTGGTCTGCTCAGTAAACCCCAGTATGATAGCAAAAATGCGCATAATTAGTAGGAACCATACTGTCATGATTAAACATAGTCTGAAGTTGCCTGATACTGAGCATGGCTATTGGTTTATCGTCAATCAGGGACGTGTCTATCTACAAGATAGCCAAGCTGTGCCTTGTGGTAGCTTGGCGAATTTACCTATTGATTGTTCGGACATGCAGATATGTTTTATTGGCGAATATCAACAGCAACCTTGTTACTTAGTTGTTTTTGATGACCGAATTAGTGACGAGCAGAATTGGCATTCCGCAAGAACATTATTGCCTTATGGTGAAGCATTATTTCAATTAGCGGCTAGAGCAACGCAAGTCGCCTTATATTTACAAACGCATCGTTTTTGTGGTCAGTGCGGCAGTACCATGCGCTTGGTTAATTGGGAGTTAGCGACCTTATGTCAAAAGTGTGGGCATCGTTGTTACCCAAGGATTGCGCCGTGCGTCTTGGTTGCAGTGATTAAAGATAGTGAGATTCTGCTGGCCCGATCGAATAGACATAAAGCGGGTTTCTTTTCAATTTTAGCCGGCTTTGTTGAGTCTGCAGAAACGCTGGAGCAAGCAGCCGTCAGAGAGGTAAAAGAGGAGGTGGGTATTGATATTAAAAATCTACGTTATATCGGTAGCCAACCTTGGCCTTTTCCGCATTCATTAATGACAGGCTTTATTGCTGACTATGCGGGAGGGCAGATCGTTTGCCAACCTCAAGAAATTGCTGAGGCTTATTGGTGTGATTTAGCCGATTTACCGGAAACACCTAGTATTGATACCTTATCGGGTCAACTAATTGCTTTGGCACAGCAACTTAAAAATTCGCAATAAAAAAGCCACTCAACGTGGCTTCAAATTGGGATCTCATGGTCTCGTTTAACGAGCTTCTTTATTTAACATCTTCACTAGCGCAAGTAGTTTATATCAGATCAAATTTGCTTAAACAAGCGCTTTTTGACATAAACATGAATCTAAGATGAATATTTTTACTCTTTACGTAAAGGTAAGCTAGCATTTAGATACAGATCATAGAGCTTGGCTGGCTTAAGTGCTAAAATAATTCCAAATTATAAATGGCGGATATGTTATGCAATTAAAAAATGATCGATACCTCAGGGCGCTTCTTCGGCAGCCTGTTGATCAAACTCCAATCTGGATGATGCGTCAAGCGGGGCGTTATTTACCTGAGTACCGCGCAACGAGAGCTCAAGCAGGCGATTTTATGTCGCTGTGCAAAAATCCGGAATTAGCATGTGAAGTTACTTTACAGCCTTTACGTCGTTATCCATTGGATGCCGCTATTTTGTTTAGTGATATTTTAACTATTCCTGATGCCATGGGCTTAGGCTTAACCTTTGGTGTCGGTGAAGGTCCGCGTTTTAGTAAACCTATTCGTGACTTTATGGATGTGGTACATCTGCCCATACCTGATCCAGAGCAAGAGTTGCGTTATGTGATGGATGCAGTACGGACTATTCGTCGTGAGTTAAACGGTAGCGTGCCTTTGATTGGCTTTTCTGGCAGCCCATGGACGTTAGCAACTTATATGGTTGAAGGCAGTGGCAGCAAGACCTTTAGTATTATTAAGAAAATGATGTATAGCGAACCTGAAGTATTGCACATGCTGCTCGATAAGCTGGCACAAAGTGTTACGCTGTATCTTAATGCCCAGATTGCGGCTGGCGCCCAGGCAGTAATGATTTTTGATACGTGGGGTGGTGTGTTAACGCCAAGAGATTACAAAGAATATTCTTTAAGTTATATGCAATCCATTATTGATGGCCTGACTCGTGAAGCAGATGGTCGTAAAGTCCCTGTGACACTCTTTACTAAGAATGGTGGTCAATGGTTAGAAATGATGGCTGCAACAGGCTGTGATGCGCTTGGATTGGATTGGACAACAGATATTAGTCAAGCAAGAGCGCGCGTCGGTGATAAGGTCGCTTTACAAGGTAATATGGATCCTTCAGTGTTACTTGGTACACCAGAGCGTATTCGTCAGGAAGTTCAGACCATTCTTGATGGATTTGGACAAGGTACAGGGCACGTCTTTAACTTAGGCCATGGTATCACTCCGGATGTTGATCCAGAACATGCGCGCGTATTTATTGAAGCAGTGCAAGATTTTAGCCCTACTTATCATATGAATACTGAGATTGAGGCTTAAAATAAAGCCCTGAGATAGCAAAACCTTTAAAGGGCGTAGCAGTAATTCGCTACGCCCTTTTAACGTGACTAAAATAGTCTATTAAGACCGTTTAAAGCTGCCACACGATAGGCTTCAGCCATAGTCGGGTAGTTGAAAGTCGTATGAACGAAATAATTAAGATTGTTGCCGCCATTTTTCTGCATCATAATCGCCTGACCAATGTGTACTATTTCTGCAGCACGTTCTCCAAAACAATGTATTCCCAAGATTTCTAAGGTATCACGGTGAAACAATAGCTTAAGGCTGCCGGCGCTGGTATTAGCAATTTGTGCTCTAGCCAGATGTTTAAATTGCGCTCGCCCTACTTCATATGGGATTTTGGCTGCAGTGAGCTCTTGTTCTGTTTTACCTACAGAAGACATTTCAGGAATGGTATAAATACCGGCAGGAATATCGGCTATCAGATGCCCATCAAGGTTGCCTTTGACAATCGCTTCACCAGCCAGTCGGCCCTGATCATAGGCTGCACTGGCTAAGCTGGGATACCCAATAACATCGCCTACAGCATAAATATTATCAACCGAGGTTTGATATTTCTCGTTTACTTTTAATAGGCCACGTCCATCAGCTTCTAAACCAACTTGATCTAGAGCGAGCATGTCCGTATTACCGGTTCGACCATTGGCAAAAAGAAAACAATCAGCTTTCATTTTTTTGCCAGACTGTAGGTGCAGTATGACGCCATCATCGCGCCCTTCAATATGCGAAAACTCTTCACCATGGCGAATTGTCATCCCAGAGTTCCAAAAATGGTAACTCAGCGAATCTGAAATTTCAGCATCCATAAATGACAGTAGACGGTCGCGCGTGTTAACCAAGTCGACTCTGACTCCCAAGCCTCTAAAAATAGAAGCATATTCGCAGCCAATTACACCCGCACCAAAAATGATGATATGGCGGGGATCATGTTCCAGCGACAGAATGGTGTCGCTGTCATAAATTCTTGGGTGTGAGAAGTCGACATGCGGGGGGCGATAAGGACGAGAGCCACTGGCAATGACAATTGTCTCCGCACTTAGAACATAACTGCTGCCATCGCTGTTACTGACTTCTACATGATGCTTATCAATAAAACGGGCTTCACCCTGATAAATTTTTACCAGATTACGGTCATAAAAGCCGGTACGTAACCGAACTTGTTTGTGAATGACTCCGGCCGCATGCTTAAGAATCTGTGAGAATGTTAAGCCTTTGACATGTTCTTCAACCTGAAACAGTGGGTTTTCATTAAACTCGATTAAGCGACTGACAGAATGTCGCAGCGCTTTTGAGGGAATTGTACCCCAGTGCGTACAGCCGCCACCTACTGCATGGTAGCGCTCTATAGCGGCAACAGTTTTGCCACTTTTAGCCAGATACATTGCTGCACCTTCACCACCAGGGCCGGTCCCAATGACGATAGCATCATAGTCGAAATGGGGCTTTTTTTTGATCGATTTCGCTGTCACGATATTAATTCTCGCGCTGACTCAGGATATAAATTAGCATAACAGGTATCAATAACAAAAAAAGAGGCAAAGCCTCTTTTTTCATAAGTTGCTGTAATATTTATTAATTAAGAGCAGCTGTTAAACGCTGCCAGTGATTTTGCTGTTGCTGTAAATGCTCTTTGAGGAGCTGATAGCGGTGAGCAAAATCTGAAGCGTGATATTGATCTACTAAAGCATTGCGTTTTTGCTGTAGGAGCTCTTTTTTTAATTGATAATACTCTTGCAGCTTTAATACTAAAAGTTGGTATTCTTGTTCTAGTAATTGTAACAATTGCTCAGAGTTAGGCAGCAGACGCGCTTTGTCCTGCGCCCGTTTTAGTTGCATTTTTACAATTGCCTGAGCAATACGATCTTCCGGTACTGTTCTTAGATTACGAGTCAGTTTAAGCCATGAGCAGGTTTTAATAAGCCATTTAGTCGGGTCGAATTGCCACCAACGGATTCCGTTACGATAGTCGTACTCAAAGATATGATGGTAGTTATGGTAACCTTCACCGTAGGTCAAAAAGGCCAGAAAACCATTATCTCGCGCACTATTCTGGTCTGTATAAGGTTGCTTACCCCATATATGTGCGAGAGAATTAATAAAGAAGGTAAAATGGTGACTTAATACTAAACGCAATACACCAACACTTAGTATCATTCCCCAAAAGTTTCCCACTAGCAAACCTAAAATTACAGGTATGCCAATATTGGTTAACAAGGCTAAAAGTAAGTAATGTTTATGCTGAAACACTAAGATTGGGTTTTTCTGCAGATCTTTTACATTACTGTAATCTGAATAACTTGCACCTTGATAATCACGAAGCATCCAGCCAATATGACTAAACCAAAAACCTTTACTTGCGGAATAAGGGTCTTTGTCATCTTTATCAACATGGCGATGATGATCACGATGATCTGAAGACCAATGAATCACGCTGTTTTGTAGTGCAAATGCCCCGCCAATAGCAAAAACCCATTGCAGAATAGGGTGCGCATCATAGGTTTTATGTGACCATAATCGATGATAACCTGCAGTAATTGAAATACCGCAGTAACCCATGCAAAGAATGGTTAGAATAATTTCAGCTGCAGTAAAGCCAACGGTCAGGGCATAATAGGGCACCGCTACAGCGGCTACCAGAAAGGTTAAACTGAACAAGAGCACATTTGTCCAGATAATTGGGTTTTGTTTCATGAAATCACACTTTGAGCTTACACTTGTAAGCTAATTTACCCAGCGCTCAACATTAGGTCAAGGTAAATCGATTAAATAACATTAGGATTGGGGGAGTTGTGAGCAGAGCTGAACAAAAAGAACGAACGCGGCAAGCCATTATCAATGCGGCATTTTCACAACTAAGTGCAGAAAAAGGTTTTGCTAGCTTAAGTTTACGCGAAGTCACCCGAGAAGCAGGCATAGCGCCAACCTCTTTTTATCGACATTTTGCTGATATGGACGAATTAGGCTTAACCTTGGTTGATGAGGCTGGCTTAATGCTAAGACAGTTAATGCGACAGGCTCGTTTACGCATTGAGAAGAATGGCAGTGTGATTAATACTTCGGTGCAAACTTTTATGGAGTTTGTTACCGACAATAGTAATGTTTTTCGTCTTTTATTGCGTGAACGATCTGGTACTTCCGCCGCTTTTCGTGCTGCGGTTGCCCGTGAAATTCAACATTTTTCAGCAGAACTGGCGCATTACCTTCGTAAACAAACAGAATGTTCGGCGGAACAAGCACAATTGCAGGCCGAAGCAATGGTGACCTTGGTGTTTCATACTGGTGCTGACGCTTTAGATGCACCTAAAGAGCATTATGCTCAGCTTACTCGTAGAACTGTGTTGCAACTTCGCTGGCTAGCACATGGTGCAGCCAGCTACGGTAGGAAAAGTCAGAGCTAACTCAGTAACGTCTCAGCCAAATACCTGTTTCAATATGATGGGTATAGGGAAATTGATCAAATAATGCGAGTTTCATCACTCTATGTGTCTTGGCTAGCTCCCCAAGATTATCAGCAAGTGTTTCTGGGTTACACGAGATATAAAGGATGTCGGTAAATCGACTAACTAAGGCTAATGTTGCGGGATCTAATCCTGCCCTCGGTGGATCAACTAGTACTGTATCCAAAGTGAGTTCTGCAAGTTCAAGATGCTTTAACGAAGAGCCTTTTGCAAGTGCTGCTGCTACATCTTCAGCAGACATTTGCAACACTTGTACGTTCTCAATGTTATTTAAGTTAATGTTGTACTCTGCCGATTTTATTGAACTACGCGACAATTCAGTTGCGATGACCTGAGTAAAATAGGGAGCCAGTGCCAGTGAAAAGTTACCATTTCCACAGTACAACTCCAACAAATCTCCCTTTAAGTCTTTAGCAATATCTGCTGCCCACTGCAGCATCTGTTGATTAACTCCAGCATTTGGCTGGGTAAAGCTGCTTTCAACTTGCTGATACTGCAATTTTTTACTTGAAACCACAAAGGACTCAGTAACAAAATCTTGGCTTAGCACCACTTTTTGCTTTCGCGAACGACCAATAATTTGAATATTATAGTTTGCCGCCAACTCTTCAGTCAGTTTTTCTGCCTCAGCAATCCACTGCTCATCAAGCTTTCTTTTGTAAATCATACTAACCAGTAACTCCCCAGAGGTAGTTGCTAGATAGTCCACTTGATAAAGCTTATAACGTAATTCATGGTTAAACTGAATAAGCTTTAATAACAATGGCATAAAATCGGCGATTAAGGTGCAGGCGACAGGGAAGTAATCGATACGTACAGGCTGACGAGATTCTGGGTCAAACATTGCATGATAAATATCATCCCCATTATGCCAAATGCGAAACTCTGCTCGTTGCCGGAAATGCTCAGGCGCTGAACGATATAACAGTGGTTTTATCGTCGATACATTGCAAAGCAACTGTGCTAAGCGGTTTGCTTTCTCTGTTAACTGCGCTTCGTATAATAAGGGGAAAACCTGACCTATAGACATAGACTTCTCTATTTTACACAAATAGGTATTTTAAGCGGTTTTAACGATATAACCAAATTGAAATAGCTAAAGCGTTAACTGTTATGCCAATGAAATGCATATGGGGGAGTGAAACGAGAGTTAAGGCTTAAATGCTATACACTTTCAAAGCTTGGGGAAAAGGCAAATTCACCGAGTCACATTAATGTATGTCCTCAATTCTATTATTGACCCACTAAAATAGATTACAGTGGGTCAATAGTGAAAGCCATAGCGATCAAAGAGGATTTACTCGACAGATTGGTTTTCTTCATCCTGTCGATCACGCGCTTCGCGAACTTTCAAGGTGCGCTCTTGAAACTCAAAATCATTTAACTTGCCAATCATTTTATTGGCATCGGATGCTGCCACTTCGACGAAACCAAAGCCACGACGTCGTCCAGTTTGTCGGTCTTTCATTAAACGCACATTAATAACAGTACCAAAACGGGAAAACAGTTCTTTAACTGCATCTTCATTGGCACGATAAGGTAAATTTCCTACATATAAAGTGGCTGACTCGCCTTGAAAGCTTGTTGTGCTAGTTTCCGCACTCGCATCTGCCTTAGCTGATTTAGTCGTAAGGTTAAGGTCTACCAAAACAGGTACCAAAATACCACAGACCAAAACACCGGCAGTAAAAGCCCAAGCAGACGAAAGAGGAAGTGTAAAAATAAAAGAGAAAGTAACATAAGCAATAACTGCCAATGCCAAGGTAAAAGGTAAAGACATACGTAAAGTTGATGACATGATAATTTCCTGCAGCTAAACCAAAAGAGATTCTTCTTATATAAAAGCCTTTATATCTTAACGACTATTTTGTGAACAGCCAACAACTAAAATC
>CAZNXI010000040.1:6863-20320 GCA_964577005.1 uncultured Rheinheimera sp. | reverse complement strand
TAGGGCTGACAAAGCCTAATAGCCAAAAAAAGGCAATAAATAGCCACCAAACAAAGCTTAGTTCCAGCAGCGTCAATAAGCGGTAAAGCTTTATAAACAGCAATTTAGTGCTAGTAAACATAAGCAAACTCCAGCATAGGATCACTGTGTTTAGACAACACCAGCAATGCTAAAAAGTTGAAAGGCGCTTGTGCAGCTGTCTGGCTAGAGGAGGCGTTCATGCATGTAACTCCAGAAAGATATCTTCTAGATTTAGGTGTTCTACCCGGATCTGTGCCTGTAGCTGTTGCTGCAAGGCGTTCAGATCCTCTTCATGCCAACGTTTTACCGTGACAATGGCCGTTTTACCTTGGTGTACCTCGCGAAGCGTGTTGGATAGATTTAGTGGCTGAGGTAACGTAGTTTCTGCCACTATATGTAAGCGAACAACACTCTCTTTGAGCGTGTCTAATTCTCCTTGCCAAAACAGCGTTTTATGCTTTAACAGCCACACTTTATTTGCCACCCGCTCCATATCAGTAACAATATGCGAAGAGAAAATAATGGCGGTTTGCTGATCAACGGCAATATTGATTAATTCGGCTAAAAATTGTCGACGAGCGATTGGATCTAAGCTCGCCACCGGTTCATCCAATATCAGTAACTGTGGTCTATGGCATAACGCCAAAATGATGGAAAGTTTTTGGCGCTGCCCCAGTGAGAGCTTACTAATTTTCGTGATTAACGGGATCTCCCAGCTTTGGCAAAGCCGGTTACAGAGATCTTGATCCCAATTGGGTTGAAAGCGGGCAAACATAGCCAAATGCTCATAAGGGTTGATTTGCTCCAGCAATTCATCTTGTTGTGGTACAAAGCCAATGCGTTGTTTCTCAACCGAATCAATGTCGCAGCTGGGTGTGCCAAATAACCGAACTTCGCCGTCTTCAGGCAAAGCAAAACCGAGAATCGTTTCTAGGAGGGTGGTTTTACCTGCGCCGTTTTTACCGAGTAAGGCAATGACATCTCCTTGCTCAATACTGGCAGTAATATTGGTTAAAACTGTTTTAGAATTATAGGTACGACGTAATTGTGATATCTCTACAATGGCAGGCATATCCGTATCTCCTAGTTAACTGTATTGATACACTAATACAGTTTTTGCCATTGTGCAACTCTCTTTAAGAGTAAAAAAGCGCTATTTATAAGCGTCTGCTCGGCTGTTAGGTGTATTGTGGAAAACCATGCAGCAAGCTGCAATTGCAAAGCGCTATTCAGCTAGCAATCAGCTCGGGCTGTTAGTTTTAGTCATACAGTATTGTGCTGGCGTTCACGCTAGCGCTGTTCTGTAAGGTGCCGCTGTCAAATAAGTAAAGGAAAAATATATGCGTAAAATTTTAGGATTATGTTTGTTACTGGGTTTAGCCAGCTGTAGCCAACTAGGGCAGGTCCCTTTGTATAGCGTATCTGAAGGCGAGCTAGAACATTTGTTAAGCCAACAGGTGCCTAAGTTAACGCAGCAAGCCAATGTTGCCGGTATTCCGTTAAAAATGACGGTAGCAAGCATGACGGTACAAATTGGCCCAAATAACAGTGAAGTGGTGCGTATAAATACTGCCGCGAATGCTGCGCTTAGTATATTTGGCTTAACCTATCCAGCCAACATACAGCTAAGTGTAGAAGGGGTCCCCTATTACGATGCAACGCAAAAAGCTGTTTTTGTCCGTTCGGTTAAATTACTTAATTCATCCATCGAAGCGTCAGGTTATCGTGGTAATCTCACACCGGTAACTCATGAATTACTGCAATTAGTGAATCAATTTTTAGCAACGAATCCTGTTTATCGTTTGGATACTGCAGATCCTGCTGTTAAGTTATTGGCCGCTATACCTTTAGATATGGCGATACAACAGGGAAGAATCGTCTTTTCACCTGCAAAAGGGACACGCTAAAGAGTGCCGAGGTAATGCTTTTGCACTATTTTTTCGTGGTGGTTTTTTTGTGATAACGCCAGTAAGTCAGACGCGTCGCTAGCTAGCTAGCGGTCGTTTTTTTAACGTTGATCTGAACTTGCAGCTTTAGCCATTTGGCACAATACTTTAGATATAATTAATATTTTAAAGAACTTGTTTGTGCCGTATTTATTGCTGTTCTGCTGTTTGCTTGCCTTATTTTCTATTCCAGCTTCGTCAGAGCCTGATGCCGCTCAGGCTAAGGCTAAAACTGTCTACAGTCGTTTTATTACGTTAAACGCTTTTGGTAAAACACCACAACTTGCCACAGTAATGACGCAGGATAAAAATGGTTTCTTATGGGTGGGAACCCAAAATGGCCTTTATCGATATGATGGCACGGAAACGCTAGAGTTTAACGCTGATCCTGCACGGGCTGGCACCTTATCTGCAGGTTGGGTGTCGGCATTAGCTGTTGATCCTGCGGATTGGTTGTGGGTTGGCACGCGTTATGGTGGGTTAAATCGTTACGATCCTGCTACTGAACAATTTACACGTTTTGATCTTCCCGCCTCTGCCAGTATGCAATCAGCAGAAATCTCCGCTTTAACCTTCGATGCTACAGGTAACTTATGGGTTGCGACCTACGGTGCGGGATTGTTTCAATTTATTAATGAGCAATGGGTTGCTGTACCTTTGCCGGCTGATTTGGATAATATAGCCGTCAATTTTATTAATGATATTTATTTTGATCCGCAAGGCGGCGCTTGGTTGGCATTAGGTGATGCGCCCATTCGATCTATGGGGCAACGGCAAGGTGGCGTCTTGTATCGGCCTGCGGGTGAGACACACTGGCAGCTAATACCTTTTAATACGGCTGAATCTATTGCTATTTCAGCAACGCGAATAAGAGTCACTGCGGCTAATAACGTGCTGGTCAGTACCTATGGACAGGGGCTGTTTGAGTTAGCGGCTTCAGGGCGCTATTTTACAGCTGCCGCACAGCCGATCGCATTACAAAACGCAGCATTAACCGATATAACGTTAGATAGTGAACAGAATCTCTGGTTGAGTAATTACAGTACCGATGCTGCCGGTGGTCTTTGGTATCTTGGGCATGACGGCGAATGGCGGCATTATCCTTTTGCCAGTGAATTTACCGAAGGCTTAGCCAGAGCAGATTTAATGGGGCTTTTTACCGATCGGCAAGGTATTGTCTGGACCATAAGCCAGTCCGGTGTAAGGGGCTTAAGTCGTTTTGCTAAGGCCGTTAAAACGGTGCCGCCAGGGTTATTAAAATCGGGTCTGCTACCTGCACCTAATGTGTTAGGTATCGATGCGGTATCTGCAAGCCAAGTCTGGTTGGCTAACCGTGAGGCTGGAGTGGTGTTATTTAATCCTGAAACTTCTGCGCTTCGGCATTGGCCTTTTCCTGAGAGCTTACCGCAGTTACGCTCAGCCATAGCCATTAAACAAGATGCGGCGCAACAGTTGTGGGTGGGAACAAACGAAGGACTGTTTTTATTAGATAGTGAGCAAGATAGATGGCAGCTTTTTCCTTTAAATTTGCCGGTTGAGCCTTTTGTAAATGTGCTGTATTTGGATCGACAGCAAAATTTATGGGTGGGTACTCGTGGTCAAGGGTTGTTTAAGATCGCAGCTGATCGTAGCAAAGTGACCCATTATCACCACAATAATACCGTTTTTCCACAGTTGCATTTTGGTGATGTGAATGCCATTTTTGAAGATCAGCACGGCGCGATTTGGCTCGGCTCTGTTGATCAAGGTGTTGCTCGATTCGATGTTCAGCAAAACCAATTTCATTATTGGGTGCAGCATGCGGGGAGTGAGCATGGGTTGCAAATGAACGGGGTGCAATTGATTGTCGAAGATGCCCAGCACAATGTATGGTTAAGAGCGGGCAATGTTGATCATCGCGTTGTTTTTACTGACCCCGTTGCAAATACCCCGGTATTTCTGCCTTACTTACAACCTTATCCTGCGGATAAATTGTTTCAGCAAGCAGAAGTTTTTCGGTTGATTTACCGTTTACATTGGTTACCTGAGCAAGAAACTTATCTGCAATTAACTGAAGCCCATGGTATGCAAAGTATTACTTGGATTGGTTCTTGGGATGTGCAGCAAGATGTGATTTATCGCGGCGGGGCAAAGGGGTTTGACTATTTTTCGATTGCCGATTTACCGCGCAAAGTGGCACTTAACCCCGTACAGCTGACTGGGCTATTTCTGTTTAATCAGCCGGTACGCCCTGGTAGTGCCGAGTTGCCTAAAGCCTTAGCCTATGCCAGCGAACTGCAACTTGACTATGCCCAAGATATGTTTAGTTTGCGTTTTGCCTCACCTGAATTTAAACAATCACAACTGATTCAGTATCGTTATCGGTTAAACGGTTTTGATCGGGATTGGATCCAAAGTTCTGCGCAAAGTCCGGTAGCAACTTACACGCGTTTACCGCCCGGTGAATACCTGTTTGAGGTTTCGGCCAGTTTACCTGGTGGACAGTGGTTACCCAGTACGCCTTTAATGATAAAAGTGTTACCGCCTTGGTGGCTGACTTGGTGGTTCAGGCTGGCTTTAGTGGCAACTATCCTGTTATTAATCATGCTAATACTACGTTGGAAGTTACAGCAAGAATACAAGGTGCGGCACAAGCTAGAGCGGTTAGTGGCGCAACGTACTACCGAGTTAGCGGAACAAAATAATGCCTTAGCTAAGTCGTATCAGCAATTACAACACACTCAGCAGCAGCTTATTACCCAGGAAAAAATGGCTTCGCTAGGTGGGTTGGTGGCAGGCATTGCGCACGAAATTAATACCCCTTTAGGAATTTGTGTAACGGCCAGTAGCCATCTGCAGTTTGAGCAAAAAAAACTGTTGGAGGCTTATCAACAGCGCACTTTACAACACCGACAGTTCGAACATTTTTTGCAGCATTTGACCGATGGCTTGAAAATTCTACAAGATAATACGTTAAGAGCCGCTGAGCTAATTAATAGTTTTAAACAGGTGTCGGTTGATCAGAGCAGTGATACTTATCGCGAGTTTGATTTAGCGAACTATCTACATGACGTTATCTTATCGTTAAGCGCCAGACTAAAAAAACAACATTGTCAATTACAGCTAGATTGCCCAGCCAATGTGACCATGTTTTCTGATCCCGGTGCTATTGCCCAAATTATTACAAACTTGGTGATTAATGCCTTAATGCATGGTTTGGCGGAGCAGCCAACGCCTGTTATTAGCTTATCAGTAAGTTTAGAACCGGATGATCACTTGCTTATCCACTTTTCAGATAATGGTATTGGCATGTCAGAACAGCACTTGCGTCAATTGTTCGATCCTTTCTTTACCACCAAACGGCATGAGGGCGGCAGTGGTTTAGGGGCACATATTGTGTTTAATTTGGTTACAGTGAGATTAAAAGGGGACATAAACGTCACGAGTGAACTTGCACAGGGGGTGCATTACCGTATTCGTTTGCCTCGAATAGTCAGTAGCAAAATAAAAAATCGGGGAGCCTAAGCTCCCCGTCAATGCAGGACAAATTTCACAACGACCAGAACATCCGTTTCTGAGCCAAGGCCCAATCTCAATCCCTCGACAGAAATTACTATACACGGCTTTTTGGTAAATGCAAATGATTATCGTTAATAATTTATGATTTTGTTTTTCTCGCCTCATTTGCGTTCTTTAAGATAAATGTAATACTTAAAAAAACAGGTTGAGGCTACTGGATATGCAGTCAGGATTTTTCCTAAAGTTGCTAACCGTTATTTTACTTAATGCTTGGTTAATTCTAGCGCCAGTGCTGGCTAAAGATAGCTTGCCAAGTGTTGGTCGTATGCTGCATTTGTCCGATCTGTTATCCTTTTCACAGCATGCCACCACCACCGTGCAAGATCATAATGGGTTTTATTGGTTAGGCTCACAACATGGTCTCTATCGCTATGATGGTAATGAATTAAAAAATTTTCGCGCGATTCCTGAACAACCAAATAGTCTTTCTGCTGACTGGATTACTACCTTGCTCGTCGATCAGCAAGGCTATATTTGGGTTGGTACTCGCTATGCGGGATTAAACCGCTTTAATCCAGATACTGAGCGTTTTGAGCGCATCAAGGCTGCGGAAGGCTTAGATGCTAGCCGCTTAAATATTGCCAAAGTTTATCAAGATGCTGTAGGAACAATTTGGATCTCTGCCTACGGCGAAGGTTTATTAGTATGGTCAGATACTCAGCAACAACTAATACCAGCCGGCTTACCTAAACACATTGATGGTATTGATACTACCTTTATCACCGATATTCTGCGCAGCGACGAACACACCTTATGGCTTACTGTGGGTGATGGTCCTTTACGTAGCAAAGGGCAAGCTGTAGGTGGTTTAATTAAATGGCAGTTAGCAGAACAACAAGGGCAAGGGTGGCATCAAGCTAACAGTCAATTTGCGGTTGAGTCGGCAACCGTATTGCATACTTTGGGATCAGATATTCTAATTGGTACTTATCAGCATGGGCTTTGGTTATTACCTGCTGGTGCTACTGACCCGGAAATCTTTGTACAACCTGCAGAGCTTGCCGCAACACAAATTACCGGTATTGTACAAGACACCTCAGGCGTACTTTGGGTTAGTACTTCGGGTAAGGGCTTATGGCAAAAAGCACCTGATAGCGACCAGTGGCGCAATTATTTAGCTCATCCAGAAATTACCTTTAGTCTACGCAGTAATTCGCTGCACCATATCTATCTTGATCAACAAAACGCCCTATGGTTAGTAACACCTTCTGGTTTTTCTGTATTTGGTGAACTGGCTAGGCAGGTGCAAGCAGTACCTACAGCGTCAAATTCGCAATGGTTGCCTGGCCCGAATGTGCTGGGTATTTCTGTGCAAAATAAAGCGGCAGTTTGGTTAGCTAACCGTGAAGCTGGGGTGGTGCTTTATAATCAATTGACCGGTCAATTACGTCATTTCCCATTACCCGAGCTACCAGATGGTCCAACACTCGCGCGGGCGATTCATGCTGAAGCAGAGAGTGTTTGGGTGGGCACGGATCGGGGCTTATATTTATTAGATCCGCTAACCGGTCAATGGCAACTGAATCAGCAGTTACCGGAACCTCTTCGTAGGACCAGTGTTGGCGTAATACTTCAGGATAAATACCAGCGACTTTGGTTAGGCACCCGTGGAGCGGGTTTAATGTTGTTGGATAAACAACGCCAATTCGTTAAACACGTCTCGCTAAATACCGAGACAGTATTACCTTTTAATAGCGTTTCTACGCTGTTATTTGATTCAAATGATAATCTTTGGGTTGGTTCACCAGATAGTGGTTTATGGCGTTACCATGAGCCTTCGGGTACAACCCAGCACTGGTTACAAACCGATACTAGCCAGCATGGTTTATTGTTTAATGGCATTCAGATGTTGTACGAAGAAAATAATGATATTTGGATCCGAGCCGGCAATATTAATCATCGCTGGTTAGCCGAGCAGACTGCGGCTGGTGCCGACTTTCTTTCTTACCAGCCGCTACAAGCCGATGCCAAGCTCGCTGCCGCGACCTGGTTTAGGCTGTTATACCGGCAACTTTGGCTTAAAGGTGCAGATACCATGATTGAATTAGGGCATTTGCACGGTATGCAAGAAACCACATGGATTGGTGCTTGGACCACTTATAACGGTTGGCTTTATCGCGGTGGTAGCCAAGGTTTAGATATTTATCGTCCGGATCGTTTGACTAAGAATTTCCAAGTACCACAAGTTCAGTTAACGTCTTTTGCTCTGTTTAACCAACAAGTTGCACCGGGTTCAGCGTTATTGCCAAAAGCAATTAACCGTTTGTCTGAACTGCAATTAGCTTATGCTGAAGATGTTTTTAGTGTCAGTTTTGCTGCCACAGATCTGTTTTTAAGTTCGCAATTAGAGTATCGCTATCGTTTGCAAGGTTTTGATCGTGATTGGCTGCAGGTTACTAATCAGCAACGTCTAGCTACCTATACTCGCATTTCGCCAGGGGACTATACCTTTGAGGTTGCAGTAAGAGTGCGGCAAGGCGATTGGCAACCTACCGCTTCCCTTAGCATCAGTATTATGCCGCCGTGGTGGATGACTTGGTGGTTTAGAGCTTGTATGTTGTTATTATGTATTTTAGCAATATGGGGCTGGTTGCATCTTAAAAGTCGTACCGAGCGGCAACTTCGTTGGCAATTGCAACGGCAGGTAGCGGAACGAACTCAAGCACTGAAAGAAAAACATGATGCCTTGGAAGCTTCAAATAAAGATTTGATGCTTTTACAGCAAATTGGTCGCGAAATCACTGGCTCGCTCGATCTTAATCAAGTGCTAACACGTTGCCATGCTATGCTGGGCGAATTTATTGATGTGCATGTGATGATCATCGGTCTTTACCGAGCGCAGACCAATGAAATTGAATTTGTGTTTTGGCAAGAAGGGCAGGAAAACGAAGCCAGTTTTACCATCGCTGCGAATGACGATAAAACGCCTGCTGCGCTTTGTTTTATGCGTCGTGAAGAAATTATTGTGAACCAACATGCCGATTTCATTCAGTACCTTACTTCTTTACCGCAACCACTATGTGGCAAAGCCGTGGAATCCGTAGTGTATATTCCGCTTATGCTAAATCAGCAGGTGGTCGGTGTGTTCTCCGTACAAAGCCCGCAACCCTATGCTTACAATGCGTCGCAACTAAGTTTATTACGCACCTTATCTAGCTCCATTGCGATTGCTGTAGTGAATGCGGATACTTTTACCCGTTTACAACAAACCCAGCAGCAATTGGTTATTCAAGAGAAAATGGCCTCGCTTGGGGGGCTGGTTGCTGGCGTGGCGCACGAAATCAATACGCCTTTAGGTATTTGTGTAACGGCTACGAGTTATTTAAAAGCCGAATATGAGCAAGTACACCAGGCCTTTGATGCAAAAACCTTACAACAATCTCAGTTTAGTAAGTTCTTACAACAACTAGCGGAAGGATTAAAAATTTTAGAGGTTAATACCGAGCGCGCGGCAACCCTAGTGCAAAGCTTTAAAAAGGTCTCTGTTGATCAAACCGCCAATGAAGCGAGAGAAATCGAACTTGCAGGGTATTTAGAAGATGTGATGTTATCGTTACTGCCACAATTAAAGAAAATTAATTGTCAGTTTGAACTGCAGTGTCCGAAAGACATTTACTGGTTTACTGACGCTGGTGCGGTAGCGCAAATTATCACGAATTTAGTATTAAACAGTGTAAAACATGCTTTTGCTGAGCAAGCTGAACCTAAAATTAGTTTACACTTTAGCCAGCAAGGGCGGCAGTTGCAGTGTGATTATTATGATAATGGCTGCGGTATGTCGTCAGAATCGCTTGGTCGCTTATTTGAACCATTTTATACCACTAAGCGTTCCTCTGGCGGTACAGGTTTGGGTGCACATATTGTCTTTAATCTGGTTACGGCGCGCTTAAAAGGCCAAATTACGGTTCGCAGCGCAGCGAATGAAGGGCTACATTATCGAATGACTTTCCCATTGTAGGCTTGCTAAAAACTTTCTTTTCGCTAAAATATCTTTCAAATCGAAACTTTTGGTGAAAGATGAATAAACGTAACACTCAGCAGCGCCGTCATTTGATCGTCACCCAATTGCAGCAACAGGGTGAAGTGACTGTAGAACAGTTAGCTGAGCAGTTTCAGACCTCCGAAGTGACTATTCGTAAAGATCTTACCGTGCTAGAAACTGCAGGCTTGTTACTACGCCGCTACGGTGGTGCGGTACCTGTACCACAAGACTTTGTCTCTGAAAGTAGTTTAGAAAAAGTTTCAGAACGAAAGTTAGCTATTGCTAAGGCGGCAGCTAGCCTCATTAAAGATCATTATCGCATTATTATTGATAGTGGCCGTACTACGGCGGCCTTATTACCAGAATTGGCCAGTAAGCGCGGCTTAGTAGTAATGACCAACTCTTTAGCGATCGCCAATGCGTTACGCGAGCTGGAAAATGAACCCACCTTATTGATGACCGGTGGCACCTGGGATCCGCAATCCGAGGCATTTCAGGGCCAACTGGCCGAGCAAATGCTGCGTAATTACGATTTCGATCAGCTGTTTATCGGCGCCGATGGTATCGACTTAACGCGAGGTACCACCACCTACAACGAGCTTTACAGCCTAAGCCGGGTGATGGCGGAAGTGGCGCGTGAAGTTATCGTGATGCTGGAATCGGATAAGCTTGGGCGCAAAATTCATAATTTGGAGCTGCCTTGGTCGATGGTAAAAGTATTAGTCACCGACACCGGCCTGTCAGTTGAGGCAGCTAAACAAATTGAGCAGCAAGGCGTCACGGTGATCAGAGTACAGTTTTAATTAATCCGAACGCGTTAAGGTCAGTACCTTAAGCATTGTAAGGGCGTGTTACCGCTAATAGGCAAACGCCCGATAACCTTTATCTTATTCGTTTATTGGAGAAACACTATGTGTGGCATTGTTGGTGCGGTAGCGCAAAGGGATGTGGTGGATATTTTAGTTGAGGGCTTACGTCGGTTAGAGTACCGCGGTTATGACTCAGCGGGTGTGGCTGTGGTGAATAACAGTGGCGAACTACAAAGAGTGCGGCGTTTAGGTAAAGTGAAAGAACTGGCCGATGCGGTTGCTGCGCAGCCGGTGCCAGGCGGCACCGGTATTGCCCATACCCGTTGGGCGACCCACGGCGAACCGAGTGAGCGCAATGCCCACCCACATGTTTCTAGCAAGATCACCGTGGTACATAATGGCATTATCGAAAACCATGGTCCGTTACGTGACGCCTTAAAAGCCAAAGGCTATGTATTTAATTCTGATACCGATACCGAAGTCATTGCTCATTTGGTCGAAGAAGAGCTAAAAAGCACCGGTTCATTATTAGCTGCGGTACAAAGTGCCGTAAAACAATTTACTGGCGCCTATGGCACGGTGTTAATGGATAAAACCGATCCCTCGCACTTAGTGGTCGCGCGCTCAGGTAGCCCGCTAGTAATAGGTTTTGGCATTGGCGAAAACTTTATTGCCTCGGATCAGCTCGCATTATTGCCTGTTACCCGCCGCTTTATGTTTTTAGAAGAAGGCGATGTGGCGGAAATTACCCGCCACAGTGTTACGGTATACGATAAAAACGGTCAGCAAGTTGAACGTGCGATTACCGAGTCTAACGCCAGTTATGATGCCGGCGATAAAGGCCAGTACCGCCACTTTATGCTAAAAGAAATCTACGAGCAGCCGTCGGCCATTAACAATACACTGGAAGGCCGTTTAAGCAGCGACAGCGTATTGGACGAAACCTTTGGTAACGGCGCGGCTGAGCTGTTTCAAAAAGTAAAACATGTGCAAATTGTGGCCTGCGGTACTTCGTATCATTCGGGCATGGTAGCCCGTTACTGGTTAGAATCCTTAGGTGGCATTTCTTGTAATGTGGAAATTGCCTCAGAATTTCGCTACCGTAAATCCTTTGTGCAGCCGAACAGCCTGTTAGTCAGCATTTCGCAGTCTGGCGAAACCGCAGACACCCTAGCCGCCCTACGGATGGCAAAAGAAGCCGGTTATTTGGGCAGCTTAACCATTTGTAACGTGGCAGGCTCATCACTGGTTCGCGAATCAGACTTAGCCTTTATGACCCGTGCTGGCGCCGAGATTGGCGTAGCGTCTACCAAAGCCTTTACGACACAATTAGTCGGTTTAGCCATGTTGACGCTAGCCATTGGTAAATACAATGGCTTAACTGCGGCGCAGCAACAAGAAATGGTCACGGCGCTAAAATCGTTACCGGCTAAGCTGGAAGAAACTTTAACGCTGGCCAGCAGCATTGAAACCTTAGCCGAAGAATTTGCCGATAAGCATCACTCGCTGTTCTTAGGTCGTGGCGATCAGTACCCGATCGCGATGGAAGGCGCATTAAAGCTGAAGGAAATTTCCTATATCCACGCTGAAGCTTACGCCGCTGGCGAGTTAAAACACGGCCCGCTGGCGCTAATTGATGCCGATATGCCGATTATCGTAGTAGCGCCTAACAATGAACTGTTGGAAAAACTGCAGTCAAACGTCGAAGAAGTGCGTGCCCGTGGCGGTATCCTGTACGTATTCGCCGATATTGACGCCCACTTTAAATCGGATGCCACCCAGCGTGTCGTGAACGTACCGCACGTACACCCGCTGATTGCACCGATTATCTATACCATCCCACTGCAGTTATTAAGCTACTACGTGGCGATAATTAAAGGCACGGATGTGGATCAGCCGCGCAATTTAGCGAAGTCGGTGACGGTAGAATAATCTACTATATTGTTATTAAATTAATTGTGGGAGAGTAATAAAGTTTCATACTAGTCAATAAAGTATCATACTGAGCAATAAAGATTCATACAAATATTTGATTGGAAGGCCAGCACTTTTGCTGGCTTTTTTCTTGTCAGCTGACAACGGTGTATCTGTATGATATTCAATTGGTTCGGAGCGTGGTAGGTAAAAAACTAAACTATAAAAGATGTTTACTGAACATGGACAACTCGGCCTCATGGCGTCTTGGCGATACGACTGATTTGTGCCTATCGCAGACATTTCACTAAACAGGTGTAAACGTCCGCTTTTAGATGTTAGCAGAACAGAGAGGGAAGTCTCGTCGCGAGCTGGCTTAGGATGAAGGTGCTTTTGCACAAGACAGTTTTGATCCACTATACAAACTGTACTCCCGTGATGCTTATTTTCTTTTTAACCACTACACCTTTGCTTTTAAAACCAACTAAAAAGCATCGTTAACAAAAAAAGCATGCAACTTAATGATTTAGTTGTAAAAAATACCTAGTATTAGTGGTTTTTACCTATCACCTGCTTTCCTAAATATATCATGAAGCCAGAACAAAACTTAAACACTCATAAAGTTCACAATAAAAATGTAAATGCACAAAGATTAATTTGATATCAATAAATTAATATCGATAACATAATTAAAAAATTTATTGCGCGAATTCTCATGACTGATGAAAAAAACTCTATATTTCCTGAATTGCTAATGCTTGGCGTGATTACCTATATGGGGTTAGTAAGCAATGCTCAGGCTGACAGCTCTACATCCTATGAATATGATGCTCTTGGCCGTCTTATCACGGTGATAAATGATGATGGCTCAGCTACGTATTCTTATGATGCTGCTGGAAATCGCAAGCAGACAATTGTTAACAATCCTTCAGTTGCTGCCCCAGCTTCGATCTCAGTGCCAGCAAGCAGCACCACTGGGAATTATACCATTAGCTGGGGGAACTCGATTGGTAATATCGATACCTACCAGTTATATGAGGCGACTAACTCTAGCTTTAATGGCGAAGTTCAGATTTATAACGGTACAGCAAGAAGCTTTTCGGTAAGCAGCCGTGATAGTGGCTCTTATTTTTATCGGGTAAGAGCGTGCATCGCAACGCAAGGATGTGGAAGTATGCGTGCAGGTTCTAATGGTATAACCGTTAATTTGCCTATCCAAATACGAAA
>CAZNXI010000040.1:0-6763 GCA_964577005.1 uncultured Rheinheimera sp. | reverse complement strand
ATGCGTGCAGGTTCTAATGGTATAACCGTTAATTTGCCTATCCAAATACGAAATCCGACCATTCTAGTACGCGCTAACGGTTCAGCAACTCAGATAACGACATTAGCAAATCTACGTGGAAATAGCGCCACAATACACAGCTTTTCACTGTCATCCTGTCCCTCTACCAGTATGTCGCTACAAAATGATCGACAAAGTATTAGATGGAACAATGGGAATTATTACTACTGGCAATGCGAACCACCTCAGAGTTTTAGCTGCACAGCGACTTTCGTTATTCGCAATTCAAGTACTGGTCAAACACATACAGGTAACGCATCTATTATCGTTGAAACGCAAGCACGAGACTTACCGGCTGGTATTCAGTGCCAATAATAGAACGGTAAATAGCAATTAATTTTTAAAACTTGTTACCAAACTTAAAATTAAAACAAAAAATTAATGATTTATGGTGAAATATGCAAATCTTTAATTACACCCTTTGCGAGATGACTTCATGAAGAAAATCATACAAATATTGCTGATCCCGCTAATGTTTTTCGTGACTTGTATTCATGCAGTAGACGGCCCACCGCATTTCAGTATTTACAACGAGCACGGGGTGAATCTAATTTCCGGTCAGTTGAGTGAGACTATCGAAGATCTCAGTATTGGCTCAGGACCATTGGCACTGACGCACTCAGTTATGTCATTTGACGGTACATTTATCTCTTTTCTTGATAACTTTACTGGTAGTTATCTAAATCCAAATGAATATATGAAAGATCACTCAGTATCTTTAGGCGCGTTTTCCGACCTTTTCATAAGTACTGCCCCATGGCCAAAAAAATCAGGAAATATGTCAGGTGGTTATTTGTATAGCCCAAGTACGATGGAAAAGGTGTTCATAATGGGTGATGGCACAAAAGTATATTACAATGCTGAAGTTTTTAATGGGGTTGGTCCTATACCAGTTTCTGCTTTTTCTTCAGATGGTAACATAGCGACGGCAACGAAAGTGGTGTTCCCAACCGGGCATGAAATTAGCATTTTTTTTAGTGAACGACCTAACCCACATTTACCAAACAAGATGTCACATCGTATTCAATCAGTGGTGTCGAGCAGCGGCTATCATTTGAAGTACCATTATGTCACAGATGATCCGAATGGTAATTTTACGAACTGGCGACGGCCTTACAAGATTACCGCTATAAATGGCAGTTATGAGTATTGTGATCCAAATGCATTTGGTTGCAATCTTAGTCTGGATTGGCCTGAAGTAAATTATGAGTGGCCGGTCATTGACAGCGATGGATTAAGCTCGACTCAGCGGGACTTTGTGATTACATTTCCTGATGGATCAAAGAGTCGTTATAAGCATTCACTGTTTTGCGCAACTAGCCATGGCACATCGGAGTGTAGTCCCAAAATAAACAATAACGCGAGAATATCTTCAATTATACACTCCACCAGTAGAAGCCAAATAACTCAAGCTTTTGAGTATGGGAATAAATCTCAGTGCTCTGCTTATGTTGGCATGGAAGTAAATTGCCAGTACGCGCAAAGAAGTATAGTTATTAAATCAAAAGTTGGGGATAGTGAAATTTCCTACAGCTCATCGTTTCCACGTTTCAAATATATTCCTATGGGAATTACAGCTGATAGAGGAAGCTCCCGTTTAAGTGTGTCTGTTAGTTTACTTGATCCAAATAAAATTAATCCGACTTTTTTATCGGACACACAAAAAGGTATGCGCGTTCACTTGATAGCTAATGGAAGCAAGGTTTCGAAACTTGTATATACACAAACTGGAGCGGAAGCAGGATTCCGACAAACTGAGTTTGATTATGATGACAATGGCAATATTACAGAGCGCAGAGATATAGCAAAGGACAATAGCTTACCTGATTTGGTTTCCAGAGCTGGCTACGAAAACCATTGCAATAATGATAAAACCCGCAATAAACCGACCTGGACAATGGATGCCAATGGGCATCAGACAGATTACACCTACCATTGTCAATCGGGCCAGGTTGCCACTGTGACCTACCCTGCGGATCGCAATGGCATTCGGCCACAGCGCAGATACTTTTATGAACAAAAATATGCCTGGGTAAAAACTGCCGGTGGTGGTTATACCAGAGCTGCATCGCCAATTTGGATGCTGACAACAGAGCGCTATTGCCGTACAACTGCCGCTAACGGTAGCAGTTGCAGTAATCCTGCTGATGAGGTGGTGATTCGCTACGACTATGGCCCGAACTCAGGCCCCAATAACTTGTTAGTAAGAGGCAAAACAACCACTGCCGATGGCCAGTCGCTTACCGCTTGCTACGACTATGATCGTTTTGGCAACCTGATCGCAGAAACACCACCGCGTGCCAATGTGTCGAGTTGTTATTAAGGAGCCTGTGATGAAACGAAATAACTTGAAAGCAGGTTTGTTGTTAGTTTGTGGCTTAGCGACACCATGCACTGTCTTCGCTACCAACGTTTTTACCACTGAAACTAGATACAATGCCGCCCGCCAGGTGACGGGGGTTATCTACCCGGATCCTGATGGTTCGGGACCTCTGCGCCACCCGGCGGTTCGGAAACGCTATAATGCACAGGGGCTGCTTGAATTAGAGGAGTTTGGTGAGTTGTCGGCCAGGCAGGCCGCGCATATTGCTCCTGCTAATTGGAGTAACTTTACTGCTCATAAAACCATTGCATACAGTTATGATGATTGGGGCCGCACTCTGGTTGAGCGTACCTCAGCTGATGGCAGCTCAATTGCTCTCACCCAATACAGCTATGATCATCTGGGACGCTTGCGTTGTAAAGCAATACGCATGAATCCTGCCTCCTACGGTTCCTTGCCGTCCAGTGCTTGTGCATTGGGCTCACAAGGCAGCTATGGGCCAGATCGTATTTCCCGCTTTAGCTACAACGCCCAAGACCAATTGCTTTCTGAAGAGAGAGCCGTTGGTACTTCTTTATCGCAAGTTTATGCCATTTATACCTATGATCAGTATGGCGATAGAACCAGTGTCACCGATGCCAATGGTAACTACACCAAATGGGAATACGATGGGCATGGCCGGTTAAGCCATTGGTATTTTCCGGCTAAAAACGGCAATGGATACAGCAGCTCGGATTATGAGTTTTATCAGTACGACAATAATGGCAACAGAACCTATCACCGTACCCGTAGTGGCAAGGTAATTAACTACCAATTTGATCGATTAAACCGCATGATCAGAAAGGATTTGCCTGATACCTCTTCTTTGGATGTGTACTACGGCTATGATTTGACGGGATTGCAATTATATGCCCGTTTTGGATCACATTCTGGGCAAGGGGTAACCCGAAAGTACGATGCAGCTGGAAGCCTTATTGAAGATGCCAATAACAGCTCGGGTACAAATCTTGTGCTTAGAAGTTTGTATGACAAACACGGCAATCGTTCAAGACTGACGTTTCCAGATGGACGCTACTACACTTACCAGTATGATCGTTTAGATCGACTAACTGCCATTATAGAAAATGGCAGTACGGCAATCGTTAATCGGAGTTATAGCCCCGCCGGTACAGTGGAAAGTTTGTCCAATGCCAATGGTACCGCTACCGCTTTTAACTTTGACGGTGCAGGCCGCTTGCAAGTACTGCAACATGACTTGTCTGGTACCAGCAATAATATCGGTTTAGGTTTTAGTTATAACCCGGCTTCGCAAATTATTCGGCAAGATATCAGCAATCAACGTTACTACTTCAAGCAGATGGCAGCGACGCCAGAAAGTTATCAGGTCAATGGTTTAAATCAATACACCCAAGTTGCCGGTAAAATCATCAGCTATGATTCACATGGCAACCTTACTAATGATGGTTTCACCACATATCACTATGATGTGGAAAATCGACTTATCTCTACCACCGGCTTAGGCTCTGCGACATTCAAATATGACCCGCTTGGCAGGTTGTATCAGTTGACGATAAACGGCACAACCACCAATTTTTTGTACGATGGTGATGCGCTGGTAGCCGAGTACAGCGGTAGCAGCTTGCAAAATCGTTATATTTATACCCGAGGTGGTTTGGTGCCGGTGGTTAGCTATACTGGCAGTGGGGTTGGCAGCAGTAACAGGCACTTTTTGCATCACAATCACCAGGGATCGGTTATTGCCGAAAGCAATAGCAGCGGTGCGGCCGTATACACCAATACCTACGATGCTTATGGCATACCCGGTAGTAGTAACAATGGCCGCTTCGGCTATACCGGCCAGTTGTATCTTAAAGAGTTAGGGCTTTATCATTATAAAGCAAGGATTTATCACCCCAAATTAGGCCGGTTTCTGCAAACTGACCCTGTGGGGTATGAAGATCAGATGAATCTTTATGCTTATGTGCATAATGATCCGATGAATATGACCGATCCATCAGGGATGGTTGCTATAAAGTTCTTGAAGGAGTTGTTTAAGAGCAAAGGCAATCTTATTGAAGCTGCAGCAAGTGTAGCTAGTGATATCCAAACAATTGTCTCGTCAGAATCTACGACGGGTGATAGAATTTTGGCTGGGATTTCTTTAGTATCTCCAATAGATCATAAAGACGTTAAAGCGGTTAAGTCCCTAGTTACAAAGAGTGCAGAGAAAGCATCTACACTGAAACCTGGCCCATATGCAAAAGAATCAATACCTGGCCACATGGGCAAACCAACGGCAGCGGAGCAGAGACAAGTTAATGAGCTCATGGAAAAGCATGGCTGTCATACGTGCGGCACAAAAGATCCCGGAACAAAAAGTGGTAATGCCGTAGTGGATCACCAGACTCCACAGGCTCTTGGTGAAACAACAGAGTTTTATCCGCATTGCATTAACTGTATGCGTAGGCAAGGCGGTGAAGTTTTGCAAGAGAAATTGAAGCGGGGGAATTAATGGAAGTCACTTTATCTGTGCCGAATGCGATAATTTTTTTATACGATTTGGCCAGCAAAAATATTAAGGTCCCAGAGTATATTGATAATGTTTTAGTTGCTGCCAATGAAAAGTGTATTTCTATTGGTACACAAGCTTATGTTGATGGTGACGTAACGATTAGGTTATTAAATCAGATTGATGATTCAGATAAGCAATCGTGCGAACAGGTCTTTGATGGTTACATCAGCACACCAGGAAAGAAACTAGCGGTATCTACAAGTGAAGATACCGCGATTCTTCAGATTGATGTGAAAGGAGAGAAAACCCAAGTATCTGCTTGGGTTGATGATTCTGATTTTCCTAGCTTAGTATTAATTGAAGCCCAATAATCCAAATGCCCGCAATCGCTGGCTTTGCAATGTGCAGCCTGCTGAATTACCGTATCCAGCATATCCATCACAAACTTCTGTTTAGATTTGGGTTGCTGACTAATCTGTTCAACCTGCTTTAGCAGCTTAGGGGCTGGCCCTCGCTTTTTTCGTTGATTGGCGCAATGCCGATCAGCTCTTGCACCGATACCGCTACGAAGCACTATCTCGTTTAGAAAACCTGAGCCATGACTTTGCCGGTTCACAAGACGATTTGCATCTTCGCTTTGGCTACAACCCCGCCTCCCAAATTATTAGCCGTACGAGCAGTAACGCCGCCTACGCCAACACGCCGCTGCAAGCGGGTTCGCAAAGTTACATTGTTAATGGCCTTAACCAGTACACCCGTGTAGGTGGCACCGCACATAGCTTTGACAATAATGGCAATCTTACCCACGATGGCGCAACGCGCTTTGTTTACGATGGCGAAAACCGACTGGTTTCGGGCAGTGGCGCAAAGACAGCGACATTACGCTATGACCCACAGGGGCGACTGTTTCAGCTTAGCAGCGGCAGTAATACGACTCAGTTCTTGTATGACGGCGATCAACTGGTAGCCGAATACAACAGCAGTGGCACCCTGCTACGCCGTTACGTGCACGGCGCTGGTGCCGATGAACCACTAGTATGGTACGAAGGCAACCAGCTTAATAATCGTCGCGGTTTGTTCGCCGACCACCAAGGCTCTATTATTGCTATTAGCGCAGCGAATGGCACTGTGCAGTCTAAAAACGGCTACGATGCTTGGGGAATCCCCATGCCTAACAACGCTGGGCGTTTTCAGTACACTGGCCAACTTTGGTTGCCTGAGCTTGGGCTTTATTACTACAAAGCACGGATTTATTCCCCCACCCTCGGTCGTTTCTTACAAACGGACCCTGTGGGCTATGAAGACCAGATGAATCTTTATGCTTATGTGCATAATGATCCGATGAATATGACCGATCCATCAGGGATGGTTGCTATAAAGTTCTTGAAGGAGTTGTTTAAGAGCAAAGGCAATCTTATTGAAGCTGCAGCAAGTGTAGCTAGTGATATCCAAACAATTGTCTCGTCAGAATCTACGACGGGTGATAGAATTTTGGCTGGGATTTCTTTAGTATCTCCAATAGATCATAAAGACGTTAAAGCTGTTAAGTCCCTAGTTACAAAGGGTGGAGGAAAGGTATCTCCATCTACACTGCATGAGCGTGGCACGAAAATACCCGGCGGACGCAAAATAGCCGATACTCTTGCCGGCAGCAATAAGATAAAAAATTCGAAAGGTGAAACATTCAAACGTGTGGATTTCGCACCTTCGAAACCACATGCAGGCTTGTCGCCCCACACACATCCAAATTTCCGAAATACTCTTCCTGATGGTAGCGTCCGGTCTGGTGTGTCTGGGCAAGGTCAGCCAGTTACTAGAAAAGACATTATTGATGCTGCACGTGACGGTGGCCAAAGAACAGGGGGCTT
>CAZNXI010000039.1:635-20452 GCA_964577005.1 uncultured Rheinheimera sp. | reverse complement strand
ACTGGAGTGGTCAGACTCAGCGGTAGAAGGCGCGCATCGTTTCTTAAAACGTATTTACGCCTTAGTTAGCGAAGTACAAGCTGCCGGTGCCGCGGGTGAATTAGACTTAGCTGCACTTAACGATGAGCAAAAAACCTTACGCCGCGAACTGCACAAAACTATCGCTAAAGTGACCGACGATATCGGCCGCCGTTATACCTTTAACACAGCTATTGCCGCGGTAATGGAACTGACCAATAAGCTGCAAAAAGCCAGCTTAGCCACACCGCTAGATAAAGCAGTGATGCGCGAAGCTTGCACCGCCTTATTGCAATTACTTAACCCCATCACGCCGCATATTGCGCAGCACTTGTGGGCGGCACTGGGTAATACTCAGGGTATTGAGCAAGCCACTTGGCCAATCGTGGATAGTGCCGCTTTAGTGGAAGACGAAAAACTGGTGGTTGTGCAAATTAACGGTAAGGTACGGGCAAAAGTGACCGTAGCCGCCGATGCTAACCAAGAACAAGTGTTAGCCATAGCGCAGCTTGACGAAAACGTGCAACGTTACCTTGAGGGTGTCAGTATCCGTAAAGTGATCTTTGTACCAGGCAAGCTATTAAACCTGGTGGTGGGCTAAGATGCTGGCCCGTTTGCCTCTGGTCAGGCTAACGATACTCTGGTTAGCCGCCAGCCTGCTTACGGGCTGCGGCTTTCACCTGCGCGGTAACTTACCGCTAAGCCAATTTCCGGCGATATATGTGCAAAGCGAAGCCCACTCCGAACTGGCCGCACTGCTCAAAGAACGTTTTGTGCAAAACAAAGTTGCCCTGCTCACTGACTACCAACAAGATAAACCTGCGCTAACACTGGTGCGTGATACCTTAGAACGTCGGACTTTATCACTATTTGCCAATGGGCAGGTGGCGGAATACGAGCTTATCTATCAAGTGGAGTATCTTATCCAACTTCCTGGCAGGGAACCGCAACGTTATCAGTTTGAACTGTTTCGTGATTATCAGGATGATCCGAACAAAGCACTGGCCAAAGCACAGGAGCTTGAACTACTGCTGAACGAACTGCGTCAGCAAGCGGCTAATCGGATTATTCGGCAATTGGCACGCCTACAATAATGCAGAAACTCTATGCCAATCAGTTAGCAACGCATCTAAGCCAAGGTTTAGCGCCTTGCTATCTGATTTTCGGTGAAGAGCCCCTCCAAAAATTTGAAGCCGTGGAAGAAATCCGCGCTGCCGCTAAGCAGCAGGGGTTTCTGGAAAGAATCAGTTTTAGCGCGGATGCCCAATTTGACTGGCAAACGCTGCAAAACGAGTTAAGTGCCATGTCGTTGTTTGCCGAGCGGCGTTTAATCGAACTTGAACTCTTACCCGCTAAGTCGCCCGCTGGAATGAATGACCAGCTTAAGTTGCTGGCCAAACAGTTACATCCTGATATTGTTCTGGTTATCCACGGTAGCCGCAGTCATAGTGAAGTCAGTAAACTAGCTTGGTTTAAACAGTTACAAGAACAGGCTGTGCAAGTGCCTGTTTATGCTCTAGATGAACGGCAACAACGGCAGTGGCTGCAGCAACGTGCCCAACAGTTAACGGTTCAGCTTACTGCAGATGCACTGCAGTTATTACAACAACACTGTGCTGGCAACTTATTGGCCGCAAAACAAGAGTTAGAAAAACTGGCATTAACCCATCCGACTCAACGGGTAGACGCCGATGTGTTTAGCCGCTTTCTCGCCGATCACTCTAGCTACAACATATTTCAACTTATCGATGCCGTACTTACTGGCAATAGTGCCGAAGCCCTGCATCGCTTAAAACGACTGTTAGAGCAAGATACCGAACCGGTGATGATTGCTTGGCAGTTGCAAAAAGAAATTTTACAATTACAACAACTCAGTAGCGCGATACAGCAGGGCTCGTTAACCGAACTCTTTAAGCAGCTGGCGATTTGGCCAAAACGCCAACCCCTCTATCAGCAAGCCACTAAGCGTTTAACATCTCGTTGGTTAGGCTATTTGCTGCAAGAAGTTGCGGCTTTTGATCGACATTTCAAAGCCGGCCACGTCAGCGATCCTTTGCTGGCATTAGCACACCTTGTCACGCTGTTTTGTCATCCACTGCCTCGGACATTTTCTTTACAACACGCTTATGACGCGTAAGATTATTGGCATTTTTGGCGGCACCTTTGATCCTATTCACCAAGGACATCTCGCCTGTGCGCGCTATGTGCTGACGCATTGTCAGTTGGATAGTATTCGCTTGATGCCTTGCCATCTGCCGCCACACCGCGCTACACCGGGCGTGAGCAGCCAACAACGCGCCAAAATGGTCGAGTTAGCCATTGCCTCAGAACCAAATATGCAACTAGAACCGCTTGAACTCAATCGGCAAACCCCGTCTTATACTGTCGACAGTTTACTTGCGTTAAAACAGCAAAATCCCGCTGCAAGCTTAGCCTTTATCATTGGTATGGACTCACTGCAATACTTTACTAAATGGCATAACTGGCAACACATTTTGCAGCTGGCGCATTTGATCGTATGCCGTCGCCCTGGTTATGCCAGTGATGAAGGGGATGCCCCTATTTTGCTTAACCAGTATGCTGGCAATCTACAGCAATTACAGCAACAACCCGCAGGTGTTATCCTGTTGCTGGACAATCCAGATTTTATGCAAAGCGCGACCTTTATCAGGCAACAACTCGCCACTCACCCGCACATTCATACAATGCTGCCCCCTGCCGTATTGCAGTATATCCAACAACAACGACTCTATGGTTGCCGCTAGTCAAACTGTGCTAAAATACGCCCCTTAAATTCGACACTGAGGATAAAAGGTGCAAACTAACGAACTAGTCGCTTTTGTAACAGACAAAATCGATGATATGAAAGCGCGCGACATTGTCACACTAGATGTCAGAGGAAAATCAAGCGTAACTAACTTTTTAGTTATTTGCTCGGGAACTTCTACCCGTCACGCTAAGTCTATTGCCGGGTATCTGGCGACAGAAATTAAAAAAACCGGTATGCAACCCCTAGGTATTGAAGGCGAAGCCTCTGGTGAATGGGTATTACTGGATTTGGGCGATGTGGTAGTCCACGTCATGCTGGAAGAAAGCCGGAATTTTTATCAGTTGGAAAAGCTCTGGGGCGGTTAAGTCATTATGAAGTTAATCCTGATTGCCGTAGGTACCAAGATGCCTGCTTGGGTCCAAACTGGCTTTGAGGAGTATGCGCGCCGCTTTCCACGCGATTTATCGTTTGAACTGATTGAAATTGTCGCCGGTAAGCGCGGAAAAAATGCTGACATTAAACGTATTCTGGAGACAGAAGGCGAAAAGATGTTAGCTGCCATCCCTAAAGGAAGTCGGATAGTTACCTTAGAAGTGACTGGCGCGAATTGGAGTAGCCCGCAATTGGCGGGTAAACTGCAAGAATGGCAACACGATGGTCGAGACGTTTGCTTTTTAGTTGGCGGGCCTGAAGGATTAGCCCCTGCCTGTATTCAGGCCAGTGAGGCCAAATGGTCCTTGTCTGCTCTTACTATGCCGCATCCAATGGTGCGAGTAGTGTTGGCTGAAGCGCTATACCGCGCTTGGAGTATTAGTACCAATCACCCTTATCATCGCGAGTAAGCATGTTAAAAAAACGTGTAGCCATGCAGGATGTCGCCGCAGAAACCCGGTTATTTAATCATCGGGCTGTTTTTGCCATGGTTTTTGTAACGCTGATGTTTGGCGTGATCATCATGAATATGTATCACTTACAAGTCACCTCCTATCAGGTTTATCAAACCCGTTCCGAAGGGAACCGTATCAAGGTGGTTCCCTTAGCGCCCAATCGTGGTTTAATTACCGATCGTAACGGGATCTTACTCGCCGATAATCGCCCAGTTTTTTCTTTAGAGTTAGTACCTGAACAAATTGATGATATGACAGCGACACTAAACGAACTGGCTGAATTAATTGCGATCACGGAAGATCAAAAAAGCGATTTCCTCAGAGAAGTAAGGCAACAAAGGCGCTTTAACAGTATCGCAATTAAAGAGCAGTTAAATGATCAAGAAGTGGCGATTATCTCAGTTAATCTGCACCGTTTTCCGGGCGTTACTGTTGAAGCACGCTTAAGTCGTTATTATCCTTTTGGTAACCTCTTTACCCATGCCCTAGGGTATATTGGGCGTATAAATACCCATGATTTAGCACGGTTAGAGCAAAATGATCAATTAGCTAATTATGCCGCCACGCGGGATATCGGCAAAATAGGCTTAGAGCGTTATTACGAAACCGAACTGCATGGCACCATGGGCTATCAGGAAGTGGAAGTGAATAACCGCGGACGCTTGATCCGCGTTTTGCGCTCTGTCCCCGCTCACTCAGGAAAAAACATCCGACTTAACCTAGATGTTGGTTTGCAGTTAACCGCGCAACAAATCATGCTCGATAAAAGAGGCGCTATTGTTGCTATGGATCCACGCGATGGCGCAGTGTTAGCGTTTTATAGTAATCCCAGCTATGACCCCAATCTGTTTGTACATGGCATTAGTAGTGCTAATTACAATGCCTTACTTAACTCCAAAGATCGGCCTTTAATTAATAGAGTTACCCAAGGTATTTATCCGCCTGCGTCCACAATTAAGCCACATCTAGCCTTATTAGGGTTAGAAACGAATACTATTACCCCAACAACACGCATTTGGGATCCTGGTTTTTTCCAATTACCTGGGGTAGAACACCGCTATCGCGATTGGAAGCGCACAGGGCATGGCTGGGTCGATGTCTACAGCGCTATTGTCGAAAGTTGCGATACGTTTTTTTATGATATGGGAGTCAAGTTAGGTATTGATCGTATTTCTGATTATATGAAAAGCATGGGGTTTGGTGAAAAAACCGGTATTGATATTCTTGAAGAGTCTAATACCAATATGCCATCCCGAGGTTGGAAGCGCGCTCGCCATAATCAACCATGGTTTCATGGCGATACCGTAGCCGTTAGTATCGGTCAGGGTTATTGGACAGTCACACCTTTGCAGTTACTGGTCTCAACCGCCGTATTGTTAAATGATGGTTTAATGCCAACACCCCATCTTGTAAAAACGCTGACAAATGAGCAAGGCAGTGCTGAAGTTGATACGGCGTTAAAACCTGCCACGCCTGTAGTGAATCCTCGCAATTGGCAAGTGATCCGCGATAGTATGTTGCAAACGGTCAACACTGAAAAAGGTACAGCTTTTCGAGCCTTTAGAGGGGCAAAATACACCTCAGGCGGCAAAACAGGTACAGCACAAATTGTCAGTATCGCCCAAGACGCGGAATATGATGCAGATGCACTTTACGAGCGCCATCGCGACAATGCCATGTATATTGGCTACGCTCCTGCTGATAACCCAACCATTGTGATCTCGGTAACAGTAGAAAATATTGGTGGCGGTGGTAGTACAGCAGCACCTATCGCTCGTCAAATGCTGGATTACTATTTTAGTGCCGGAGTAAATAATAATGAATGATAGTCTGGCCAGCCCTCAAAATAGACTCAGTCGACTCGCTTTTTTTCATATTGACACCCCTTTATTATTGGGTTTAATAGCCTTAATGAGTTATGGGTTGGTCGTACTGTATAGTGCATCAGGTCAAAGTGAAAGAATGGTAGAGGCTCAACTCGTTCGATTAGGTATTGCCTTTGCAGTCATGGTTGGTTTTGCACAAATCAACCCACAAACCATTCGGCGCTGGTCACTGCCTTTGTTTATCGTCGGTACTGCCTTACTGATCTGTGTATTACTTTTTGGCCATGTTGGTAAAGGCGCCCAGCGTTGGCTGGATTTGGGTTTTATGAAGTTCCAACCGTCGGAAATTATGAAACTGGCAGTCCCTATGGCGATTGCGTGGTTTATTTCCTCACATAATTTCCCACCAAGATTATCTCATTTGCTCGTTGGCTTTTTAATGTGCGCAATACCCACCCTATTAATTGCCAAACAACCCGACTTAGGCACATCTTTATTGATTGCCACTGCCGGGATTTTTGTGTTGTTTATGGCCGGTATGAGTTGGAAGATCATTGCTTTCGTCATTGCCTTAGTGTCGGCCTTTGCCCCCATACTGTGGATGTTTTTGATGCACGACTACCAACGTCGGCGCGTTCTGACCTTTTTAAATCCAGAAAGCGACCCGCTTGGCTCGGGTTATCACATTATTCAGTCGAAAATTGCCATCGGTTCAGGCGGGGTTGATGGTAAAGGCTGGATGCAGGGCACGCAATCGCAACTGGAATTCTTACCGGAGCGCCATACTGATTTTATTTTTTCAGTACTGAGTGAAGAGTTTGGTTTAATGGGCGTGCTGATTTTATTAGCCATCTATTTGTTTATTATTGGCAGAGGCTTGATCATCGCAGCACGAGCACAGGATAATTATAGCAAATTAGTTGCTGCCAGCTTTACCCTAACCTTCTTTGTTTATGTCTTTGTAAACATAGGCATGGTGTCAGGGTTATTACCTGTGGTTGGCGTACCTTTGCCGCTGGTAAGTTATGGCGGTACCTCTATGGTGACGATGATGGCTGCTTTTGGCATTATTATGTCGGTAAGTACTCATAAACGTAGCTTGGCCAAGAACTGATATGAAAATAATTTTCCTTAGCTGCTTTTGTTTTTTAACTGCTTTGCTATTAACTGCCTGCAGCAATAAACCGCAGGTTGCAGAACCGAAAACAACTAACAACAGAATGGTCTCACCTAACGAGGGGCGCTATCAACAACAGCACGACAGCATACCTGATCGCTTGCCTACCTTATTGGAAATGACCGATCCAACCCCGAAAGTAGAACCACTAAGTCGTGGCGGTAACAGGCCATATAATATTTTTGGCATCGACTATCTGCCACTTGCGCAACTCACGTCGCATCAGGAAATTGGCATTGCCTCTTGGTATGGCAATAAGTTTCATGGTCATTACACTTCAAATGGCGAGGTTTACAATATGTTTGCCATGACTGCTGCACATAAAACCTTACCTTTACCATCTTATGTTAGGGTAACTAATCTGGATAATAATCTCAGTGCTATTGTGCGAGTGAATGATAGAGGGCCTTTTCATCAAGACCGCATTATCGATTTATCCTATTCTGCTGCTTATAAAATTGGCATGTTGCAACGCGGTACAGCTAGGGTTAAGGTTGAATTGTTAAAATCGCCGGCGATGCTGGCGCAGCAAACGCCAAACAGCAACGCCACCGTTTCACTCAACAGGCAATGCTTTATTCAGCTGGTTGCTAGCCGCGATAAAAAACGTACGGAACAATTACAACGCGATGTTGCCAAACAGTGGTCGGTTCCTACGGAAGTTCGCGCTGGCAATGGTGTGTATCGATTATTAGTTGGGCCGACCGCGGATATGCAACAAGCAAATAACTGGCTACAACGCTTTCGGGCTGCAAGTTACCCAGAAGCCTTTTTTTTCAATAATCGCCAATGCGGCTAACCACAGAATTTTAATAACTTAAATTTAAGAACAGGTGCCATGATTCGTTATCAATATATTATCAGTGCTGCCACTCTGGCAATTAGCAGTGTATGTTTTACGGCTACACTAAGTGCACAAACTGTCACGCCACAAGCGCCTTCTGTGGCAGCAAAAGGCCATATTCTGATTGACTACCATACTGGAACTGTCCTATCTGAAGAAAATGCCGATATGTCTTTAGCCCCCGCGAGCTTAACTAAGATGATGACAATCTATGTCATTGGTATGGAGCTGAAACAGGGCAATATTACGCTGGATGATATGGTGACCATAAGCGAACGCGCTTGGTCCAAAAACTTCCCTGGTTCTTCTTTAATGTTTATTGAAGTCGGCACTCAGGTAAAAGTGTCTGACTTAGCCCGTGGCATTATGATTCAATCAGGTAATGATGCTTGCGTGGCAATGGCTGAACATATCGCCGGCACCGAAGACGCCTTTGTCGATTTAATGAATGCCCATGCCGAACGACTGGGGATGCGCGATACTCGCTTTAGTAACAGTCATGGTCTGCATTTAGATGATCAATTTACTACGCCTCGCGATATGTCACTGTTGGCACAAGCACTGATTAAGGATGTTCCTGATCTTTACGCCCTTTACTCAGAACGCGAATTTACCTACAACAATATTCGCCAGTCTAATCGTAACGCCTTGTTATGGGATCGCAGTCTGGAGGTTGATGGTATAAAAACGGGCTATACTAAAGAAGCTGGCTTTAGCTTGATTACGTCTGCCACCCGTGAAGATATGCGGTTAGTGTCTGTTGTGATGGGCACCGCAAATGAACGTGCTAGGGCAGCTGAAAATAAAAAACTGCTCACCTACGGTTTCCGGTTCTTTGAAACCTTTGCACCTTATCAGGCTGGCGAAAAATTTGCCGACCAACGCATTTGGCAAGGCGCTCAAGAAACGATTGCACTGGGGCTAGGACAAGCCACACCGATTACTATACCACGGGGGCAACGTCGTAACTTAAAAGCCGAAATAAGCTTGGATCAGGAATTAATTGCCCCCATATCAAAAGGTCAGATAGTCGGTAAAATTCACTTACGTGCGGCCGATAATGATATCGCAGAATTTCCGTTGATTGCCCTAGAAAGTGTAGAGAGAGCTGGATTCTTTGGCCGGATGATCGACTATATTAAAATGAAATTCAATTAAGCCCTGCTGGTTTTGCAACGAAGTCCCGGCATCTGTCGGGATTTTTTGTTAGAATAAATAGGTTTATGGCATAGAGACAACATAATGGTAACTGAAGTTAAAAATACCAAATTCGATGAATATCTGGAGTTCCCCTGCCAGTTTAATTTTAAAGTATTAGGCTTGGCCGAGGCACGCTTAGTGGATGACGTCATGGCGGTTATCCAGCAACATACCGCAGCAACAGATTATAGTCCTACCGTAAAGCCTAGCGCCAAGGGTAACTACCATTCTGTCTCTGTAAAGGTTACCGTGACCAGCAAGGATCATATTGAGTTGCTGTACACAGAGCTTGGCAAAATAGAACTGGTCCGATACGTCCTCTAATGCATTTAATTAGCTGCTTGCCTTCGTAAAAAGGTCAGTACACATTATAATGCCGCCAATTTTAATTCGGAGAGCGCAGTGTCTGTTACTAAGCAACTTGTGATTCGCCAGCTAGGCCTGCAAGATTACACCCACATCTGGCAAGCTATGCAGCAGTTTACTGATCAGCGCAACAGCGAGACGCCTGACGAAATTTGGTTACTAGAGCATCACGCTGTTTTTACCCAAGGACAAGCAGGTAAAGCCGAACATTTATTGTTTGCGGGCGATATTCCTGTGGTGCAAGTCGATCGAGGTGGTCAGGTCACCTACCATGGTCCAGGCCAACTGGTCGCCTATGTGCTGTTAGATATAAAACGCCGCAATCTCGGCGTACGGCAACTGGTGACAATGCTGGAGCAAATCTTAATTGAATTGCTGGCCCAACATCAGATCAGTGCGCAAGCCAGAAGTGATGCACCGGGTGTTTATGTAGACGGCGCGAAGATAGCCTCTTTGGGATTAAGAATTCGAAAAGGGTGTAGCTTTCATGGGCTGGCACTGAATGTTGATATGGATTTGACGCCTTTTAGTCAAATTAATCCTTGTGGTTATGCTGGTATGCAAATGGTACGCAGCGCGGATCTCGGCGGCCCCCAGCGCGTATCTGAAGCCAGCCAGCAACTAGCTGAATTATTTCAACAACATCTGGCTATTAGTGAGCCAGTGTTTAAATCGGGGTTAGATAACTAATATGACCAAAACTGCACGTATGGAACCCGGTGTAAAACTGCGCGATGCCGAAAAAATGGCGCTGATCCCCGTAAAAGTTTTACCCACTGAGCGTGAAGAGTTACTCCGCAAACCAGAGTGGCTGAAAATCAAGCTGCCCAAAAGCACTGAGCGTATCGACGAGATCAAGGGCGCGCTACGCAAGCATGGCTTACATTCTGTCTGTGAAGAGGCTTCCTGCCCTAACTTATCAGAATGCTTTAATCATGGCACGGCAACCTTTATGATTCTGGGCGCAATCTGTACACGCCGCTGTCCATTCTGCGATGTCGCACATGGTCGTCCATTGCCACCAAGTGCAGAAGAACCTGAAAAACTGGCCCTGACCATCCGCGATATGAAACTGAAATATGTCGTTATCACTTCAGTTGATCGCGATGATTTACGCGATGGCGGCGCCCAACATTTTGCCGATTGCATAACCGCGATTCGCAAGTATAGTCCGCACATTAAAATTGAAGTGTTAGTGCCTGACTTCCGCGGCCGGATGGATGTGGCATTAGACATTTTAAGTAAAAGCCCACCTGATGTGTTTAATCACAATCTAGAAACTGCACCACGCCTGTATAAATTGGCCAGGCCAGGTGCTGATTACAAGTGGTCTTTACAGTTATTAAAACGCTTTAAAGAAGCGCACCCTCAGGTCGCCACTAAATCAGGCTTAATGGTGGGCTTAGGTGAAACAACTGAAGAGCTGTTAGAAGTGCTGCGTGATTTACGCGAACATAACGTCGATATGCTGACAGTAGGACAATATTTACAACCAAGTAAACATCACTTGCCGGTACGACGTTTTATGCCACCGGCAGAATTTGATGAAATTAAAGCCTACGCAAATGAAATCGGCTTTAAACACGCGGCTTGCGGTCCCTTTGTTCGCTCCAGCTATCATGCCGACAGGCAAGCAGCCGGTGAAGATATCAGCTAAAAACTCCGGCGAATTTGCTCAAGCCAGATAACCTCGTTATCTGGCTTTTTGTTTTTTGTTTTATGAATTTACGATAAGGCAACTTATTTCAGTGCTGGCTATTTCGGAAGCAGTAAACACTTGCTAAGCTTAAGGTATCAAGGTGGAGGACTTATGGAACAAAGACACTTTAAGCGGGTACGTTTTTTTAGTCAGGCATTACTGGAAGTTGATGGTCTTGAGTATCCGACTGAGTTATTGGATATCTCATTAAAAGGGGCATTAGTTAAAAAACCTTTAACTGCCTTACCCGCTGCACCTACCACACTTTTCTTAAAGTTAGGGTTAAGTGATTCTACTGAACAAGTGGTGATGCAGGTCAGCATTGCTCATCAGCACGGCATATTTTTGGGGTTACATTGCGAAAAAATTGATATTGATAGTATCAGTCACTTGCGCCGTTTGTTAGAGCTAAATTTAGGTGATCCAGAGCTGCTAAGCCGTGACTTAGCTGAATTAAGTAATGGCGAATAGCAATTAATCAGCAGTTACTTCGCTTAAAACACCTTGCGCAGGTGGATAGCCTAACATGGCAGCAGCCTGTATTAGCTGCTGCCATTGTTGCCAATCTTCTCTCTGACGCGCCAAATAAGCGTAATAATATTGTACAGGCATAATATCTTGGGGTTTTTCAAGAACGTGAAGCAGCAGTTTTGCATACAGCTCGGGTAAGCCTGCTTCAAAATGCCGCATGGTGTTAATTTCCGCCACTGGCCGATAAGCTTGCAAATCCACAGCCTCACAAGTGGGTACAGCGGTAAGCGCTACCTCTTTCTCCTTTACACCGTAATGTTGTAAATAACGCTGTAGTGTATCGGGGTCATTACCAATTAGCAGGTTAGGGGCAAATTTACCGGTTTGACAAATCGCTCTTGCCGCCACAGGACTGAGTAAGTACTCATCCAGAAAACCCGCAATGTGCATAAATTCATGCCGGAATAATGGCAAGCCGGCATTATCAGGTAACTGTAAGATGCCATTGTTGTAACTTGCAATTCCTCGCCCTGCTATCACTAATAATTGTTGAAATTGCGTCGTCATGACGGTTGACGTTAACGCTTTATAATTGCAACTAATGCGCTGCCCTAGCTGCTCAGAGCAATTGAGTTCAGTACTATTGAAACGTAAAACCGGTTTAAAACAAACGGGGAGTTTGGCTAATTGTGAGTCTTGTTGCCAAGCAAGCGTCAGACTTTGCCAAGTACGCTCGCCCTGCGCTTGGCTAATAACCGGCTGTAACACTAAGGCACAACCTGCAGGGCTCTGCCAACCCAAGGTGTTGGAAGCGCCATCAACAGGCCACAAACCTAACTCTGCCAACACCGTATCGCTGGGCGATATGGCTAAGCTAAGCTGCGCCTGTTGCAACCAATGCGCTGTGGCTAAGCGCCCTTCTAATCGAAGTTGTAAACGGAGTGCATGCTCAAGCGCGTCTACCGATCCCAGACCGGCTGCATGACGGAACCAATATAAAGCAGCCTGTAACTCATCATTGGCTAAACGTGTTTTAGCAAGCCGTTTAGCTGCGGTCACATTAGTCGCAGCATCTTGCATGAGCTGCAGCTCTGGATCTGGTATTGCTGGTTGGCAGCCTAACAATAAACTAAAAAGAAAAAAGCCAGTTAACCGGCCTTTTATCAGAAGCAGAAAGACTTTCACCAACGGATTAGTCTTCATTATTTAAGGGTTCGCCGCGCATTTTGGCCATTTCTAACCTAGCATAACGATGCTCAACAAATTCATAAACATTGGTCGCTAAGGCTTTGTGATAATACACCATGGCTTGTGGCAAATTCCCCCTAGCTTGATGCCATTTTGCCAAATAAAAGTAGGCTTCACACAAGCGCTCCGCTAATTGCTGCGGCCCGCTTAGCGCCACTAAGATTGACTGTAATAATGCCTGCTCGGTTATTTCACCAGCGTAAAATTTAACCAAATTGGTCGCCCAATCGTTACTATCCAGTGCCTGCAACTGCAGTCTTAATGTTATCAAGGCTGCTTGCTCTGCTGTTTCTGCAAAGCCAATGTAGCGCCAAAGTACGCGATAGGGATCAGTAGGTTTTAGTTGATAAAACTGCTGAAGGTCGAGCTGAGCCAGATTAAATCGACCGGCATAATAAAAAGCAATACCGCGATTTAAAAAAGCAAAATCATAAGTGGGTGCAAGCTCTAACGCTGAATCGAAAGCTTCGTAAGCTTGCTCAAAATTGCCGCTTAAGGTGTAGTGAATGCCAAGCACGTTATATACTTCAGCCATGTCAGGTTTTAAACGTAAAGCACGCATAAAATCTAGACGAGCAAGTGATCTTAACCCGACACTATCATACATAACCCCACGGTCGTAAAATAACTGGGCACTTTGCTCTTCAGTGAGTTCTGCACGTTGCAAAATCTCCGATAAACGAGCAATTGCCAGTTCATTACGATACGGCACTTGCAAGGGTTCTGGTGTTAACCAGATCGCTTGCAAATTAGCAGGTTGCTGAGCACAACCTGCCATACCGACTAGCCCTGCGAACAAGGCCAGTTTCAACCACACAGTGGTCACGTTAGGCTTCTGTAGCCGCTTCAGCAGCAGGTTTAGCTACGGCTTCTTTGATACTCAGACGCACGCGGCCTTGTTTATCAACTTCCAGTACCTTAACCGCCACTTTCTGTCCAACCTGCAGATGCTCACTCACATTCTGCACACGCTCTTCTGAGATTTGCGAAATATGTACTAAGCCATCTTTGCCTGGTAAGACGTTAACGAAAGCACCGAAATCAACGATACGTACCACTTCACCTTCGTAAATAGTCCCGACTTCAATCTCTGCAGTGATCGCATTGATCTTGTCGATAGCAATTTGTGCGGCTTTGGCTGTCGTTGCAGCAATTTTGATACTGCCGTCATCTTCCAGCTCAATAGTGGTACCTGATTCTTCAGTGATCTGACGAATTACCGCACCACCTTTACCGATAACTTCACGGATTTTCTCCGGGTTAATCTTCATGGTGTAGATACGAGGTGCGTATTCAGACATTTCTTCACGGTGACCGCTGATCGCCTGATCCATTACGTTCAGAATATGCAAACGTGCAGCTTTAGCTTGCTTCAGCGCAATTTGCATGATTTCTTGGGTAATACCGTCGATCTTAATGTCCATTTGCAGTGCAGTAATACCTTCGGTAGTACCGGCTACTTTAAAGTCCATATCACCTAAGTGATCTTCGTCACCTAAGATATCTGACAGAACAACGAAGTCATCGCCTTCTTTCACCAAGCCCATAGCGATACCCGCTACAGAGGCTTTGATCGGTACGCCGGCATCCATTAGTGCTAATGAAGAACCACACACAGAAGCCATAGAGCTTGAGCCGTTAGATTCGGTGATTTCAGACACGATACGTACAGTGTATGGGAAATCGTTAAAATCTGGCATTACCGCCAACACACCACGCTTAGCTAAACGGCCATGGCCGATTTCGCGACGCTTAGGTGAACCTACCATGCCAGTCTCTCCCACACAGTATGGAGGGAAGTTATAATGCAGCATAAAGGTATCGGTTTTAGCACTTAACAAATCATCGATGTTTTGTGCATCACGGGCTGTACCCAAGGTTGCTGTTACCAGCGCCTGAGTTTCACCACGGGTAAATAATGCAGAACCGTGAGTACGTGGTAATACGCCAGTCATCACGCTTAAACCACGGATCATTTCTGGATCGCGGCCATCAATACGCGGCTCACCTTTGGTGATGCGGCCACGCACTACTTTTGATTCTAAATCGTGGAAAATCTCGCCCACTTCGTTTTTGTTTAACTCTTCGCCTTCAGCCAGCTCAGCAGTCAACTTTTCAACTAAAGCCGCTTTGATTTCAGCAATACGCTCATAGCGCTTGGCTTTCTCAGTGATCTGGTAAGCTTCGCCTAATTGGCCACGAGCCAGCTCATCAATTTTAGCAATTAATGGCTCGTTCTTGGCAGGCGCTTGCCAGTTCCACTTAGGCTTGCCGCCTTCAGCAGCAAATTCATTGATGGCATTAATAGCAATTTGCATTTGCTCATGACCATACATAACCGCACCTAGCATCACATCTTCTGACAGGATGCTAGCTTCTGATTCTACCATTAATACCGCACCAGCAGTTCCTGCTACCACTAAATCTAACTTAGAGGTTTTCAGCTCGTCTTCTGATGGGTTTAATACGTATTGATTATTGATATAACCAACACGGGCGGCACCAATTGGACCAGCGAACGGTATACCTGACAGCGCTAAAGCAGCAGAAGTACCAATTAAGGCAACGATGTCTGGCTGAATTTCAGGTTGTACTGATACAACAGTAGCAATAACCTGTACTTCGTTGTTAAAACCTTCTGGGAACAACGGACGAATAGGTCTGTCGATTAAACGTGAGGTCAGGGTTTCGCCTTCGCTTGGCCGGCCTTCACGCTTAAAGAAACCGCCCGGGATCCGGCCAGCTGCATACATTTTTTCCTGGTAGTTTACCGTTAAAGGAAAGAAGTCTTGACCAGGTTTGGCTTCTTTTTTACCAACAACTGTTACTAATACGGAGGTATCTCCCAGGCTTGCCAGCACTGCGGCATCTGCCTGACGGGCGATTACGCCGGTTTCTAACGTTAAAGTGTGTTGGCCGAACTGGAATGATTTTACGATGGGAGTCACGTGGTATGTTCCTTTGCTTTAATCGCCGAATTGCGATGTCTTACTCTGTTTTATTTACGCACACAGTATACTCTGTAACCTAGAACAAAAGATAGTTCCGCAGCTTGGCAATAAAAATTTTTGCGCATAAAAAAAGAGGCTCGAAAGCCTCTTTTTTTGTTTCGTCTTAGCGACGTAAACCTAAACGCTCAATCAGGGTCGCGTAACGGCTCTGATCTTTGCCTTTTAAGTAGTCTAACAATTTACGACGCTGGCTAACCATGCGTAACAAACCACGACGTGAGTGGAAGTCATGCTTGTGCTCAGCAAAGTGACCTTGTAAATGATTGATAGAAGCAGTTAACAGTGCAACTTGAACTTCTGGTGAACCTGTGTCGCCTTGCTTAACAGCAAAATCAGCAACAATTTTAGCCTTATCAGCAGCGTTTAAAGCCATGATATATCTCCAAATGTGAGTGAACTAAGATACGCTTTCCGCCGATCACTCATCCAGCGGTAGCAAAACAGTTGCGGATTTTACCTGCAGCCAGCTGCTTTTACAAGCAGATTAACCGCCTGCTAACCCAGCTAGTCAAGTAATTCCAGATTAACCAAGCGTCGACTCACTAATTCACCTGCGATTACCTCGCCAATACCTAATAATTGGCCAGAGGCGCTGTAAAGCTTAATACTCGAGGTGTCGGGTAATGTTACTTTACAACATTGCCCATGCATAATATGTTTTTGCTGCCCAGCGTCTAAGGTCAATGCGGTTAAACCCACTAGCCCAGCATCCATGGGCAACAACAAGGCATCTAGTGCTGGCCAGTTAGCCTCATTGTTTAAGGTTTCTAGCTGTGCCGGTGTCACCATTTGCTCAGCGCTAAAAGGCCCCACCTGAGTTCTATGTAACTTGGCAACATGGGCACCGCAGCCTAAGGCCTCACCTAAATCATCAATCAAGGTCCGGATATAGGTGCCTTTAGAGCAATGCACAACAAAATCAGCACTGTCGTGCTGACGCGCTATGAGTTCAAAACGAAAGATACTAATAGGCCGAGCTTCACGGGGTACTTCAATACCTTGACGGGCATATTTGTACAGGGGTTGGCCCTGATATTTCAGCGCCGAGAACATCGTAGGCACTTGCAAAATATCACCACGCAGCGCTTGCATAGCCTGTTCCAGCTCGGCATCCGTAAAGCTAACAGGCTTTTCGCTAATCACCTCACCTTCCGCATCGCTGGTAGTGGTGCGTACACCAAATTTAGCCGTGACCTGATAGGTTTTGTCGGTATCCAGCAAAAACTGGCTAAATTTAGTCGCCTCACCAAAGCAAATCGGCAATAAGCCAGATGCCATCGGATCTAAAGCACCGGTGTGCCCAGCTTTTGCCGCCTGATATAACCAGCGTACCCGCTGTAAAATACCATTGCTGCTCACTTCTAGAGGCTTATCCAGCAGCAAAATGCCATGGACTTGCCGCGCGTTTTTACGAGCGCGCATTACTCTTCTTCTCCGCCTTTTTCTGGCCGATCAGTTTCTTGCCCTGCTTCTTTGCGACGGCGCTCGTCATCACGGCGAACCGTTTCGACCAGACTTGCCATCCGAATCCCCTCGTTGAGTGACTCGTCAAACGCAAAGCGGATATGCGGTACAATCCGGGTTTGAATACGCTTACCAATTAGGCTACGCACATAACCTGCCGCATCATTTAAAATCTTTAAGTTATCTTCTACTTTCTCGTTATCCATACCTAAAAAGGTCACGAATACCTTGGCGTGCGATAAATCACGTGATACTTCAACATCCGAGACAGTAATCATGGTGTGCAAACGCGGATCTTTAATTTCGCGTTGCAGAATAACCGCCATTTCTTTTTTCACTTGTTGTGAAAGCCGGTCAACCCGGGAGAATTCTTTAGCCATGCTTTATCTATCCTAGTATTTCTGGCACTTATTCTCTTAGTCTTTGCAGGTAAAAAACAGCTTGAAAGACGAAGAGTATTTACTCAATGGATTTCATGCTGCACGTAGGCGGCTTCGGTTGTGAAGCCCTAGGAGCTTAGCAGTACTAAGTGACTAGGGTTCACGAGCCTAGCCAACACCCGTGCAGCATGAAAGACGAAGAGTATAAACACAACAGGGGCAACATGTGCCCCTGATACAGCATTGTGCTACAGCAGCAACTATAACGTACGCTCAATCTGGATGGTTTCGAATACTTCGATCTGATCGCCTTCGCGCACATCGTTGTAGTTCTTCACACCAATACCACACTCAAAGCCATTGCGTACTTCACTCACGTCATCTTTAAAGCGACGTAGTGATTCTAGCTCACCTTCGTAAATCACCACGTTATCACGCAGAACACGAATTGGGGCATTGCGCTTGATGATACCTTCGGTCACCATACAGCCAGCGATAGCGCCAAACTTCGGTGAGCGGAATACATCACGAACCTGAGCCAAACCAATGATCTGTTGTTTAAACTCTGGCGCTAACATACCGGTCATCGCAGCACGAACTTCGTCTAACAGCTCATAAATGATGCTGTAATAACGTAAGTCAAGGCCTTCTTCTTCTACCAGTTTACGCGCCGTACCATCAGCACGAACGTTAAAGCCGATAACGATAGCAGAAGAAGCAGCAGCTAGCGTAACGTCAGTTTCAGTAATACCACCTACACCTGAACCGACAATCTTCACTTTTACTTCATCCGTTGATAGCTTCATCAAGGACTCAATGATCGCTTCGACTGAACCTTGTACGTCAGCTTTCAGTACGATATTCAGTTCAGATACGTCACCGTCTGCCATGTTAGCAAACATGTTTTCCAGCTTAGACTTTTGTTGACGTGCCAGCTTAACATCACGGAATTTACCCTGACGATACAAGGCAACTTCACGCGCCTTACGCTCATCTTTTACTACGGTAACTTCATCACCGGCTTGTGGTACACCCGACAAACCTAAAATCTCTACCGGAATAGAGGGGCCAGCAGTTTTGATTTCTTTACCGTTTTCATCACGCATTGCCCGAACACGGCCGTATTCAAAACCACATAGCACGATATCGCCCTGCTTTAAGGTGCCTTCCTGTACTAGAATAGAGGCAACAGGACCACGACCTTTATCTAAGCGTGATTCAATTACCACACCACGGCCTAAGCCTTGATGTACTGCTTTTAACTCTAACAGTTCAGCTTGGTTTAGGATGGCTTCTAGTAAGTCATCAATACCCGCACCCGTTTTTGCCGATACTGGGACAAATTGAGTATCACCACCCCAATCTTCAGAAATAACATCGTATTGCGATAACTCATTACGAACGCGATCTGGATCCGCAGAAGGCTTATCCATTTTGTTTACCGCAACCACTAAGGGTACGTTACCGGCTTTGGCGTGCTGAATCGCTTCTTTGGTTTGTGGCATTACACCATCGTCAGCCGCAACAACCAGAATAACGATATCGGTTGCCTTGGCACCACGAGCCCGCATTGAGGTAAAGGCCGCGTGACCTGGTGTATCCAGGAACGTCACCATACCACGCTCAGTTTCTACGTGATAAGCACCGATATGCTGGGTAATACCACCCGCTTCACCATCAGCAACTTTTGCTTTACGGATATAGTCAAGTAGCGAGGTTTTACCATGGTCAACGTGGCCCATTACCGTCACAACCGGAGCACGTGGCTCAAGCTCACCCTGACCTTGACGATCAGACATTACTGCTTCTTCCAGCTCGTTTTCTTTGGTCACGGTAAACTTATGGCCCATCTCCTCACAAACGATTGCTGCGGTTTCTTGATCAATAACTTGGTTAATGGTGGCCATAGCGCCCATTTTCATCATAGCTTTGATCACTTCAGACGCTTTCACTGCCATTTTGGCAGCTAGCTCAGCAACAGTAATGGTTTCACCAATTTTTACTTCACGCTCTACCGGCTGAGCTGGCTTGTTGAAGCCGTGCTGCATACTGGTAGGGGTTTTCTTTTTCTTATGACGGTTAGCACGATTAAAGGCTTCTTTATCGTTAACGTCATCTTTGGTTTTCTTGCCTTTAGCAACAGGCGCTTTTTTGCCTACACCACGACGACCGGCGCGTTCTTCTTTCGCGTCAACTTCATCTTCTGCTTGCTTAGCAAACTCGTTGCTGGTCAAGTGATAATCGTCGGTATCTGCAGGCTTCGCTTTTTCTTCCTGCGCCCAGCGCTCACCGTTTTCTTCAGCCAAACGACGCGCTTCTTCTGCTTGCTTGCGCGCTTCTTCTTCCAGCTTACGTAAGGCTTCAGCTTCCTGCTGCTGACGAATACGCTCGGCTTCTTTACGCGCTTCTTCTTTCGCAGCACGACGTGCAGCTTCTTCCGGATCGTCTTTGGCTAG
>CAZNXI010000039.1:0-625 GCA_964577005.1 uncultured Rheinheimera sp. | reverse complement strand
TAGCTGTGCATGCTTTTGTTCATCGCGTTTTTTCGCTTCAGCCGCTTTACGCTCAGCCTCTTCTTTGGCTTTCAGCTGTGCAGCCTCACGCGCCTGACGCTCTGCTTCTAAACGCGCCGCTTCAGCTTCGGCTTTTGCTTTCTCTTCAGCAATGCGAGCTTCTTCTTGTGCCTTTAACGCTGCCTCATCCAACATTGGCTTCTTAATAAAGGTTTTTTGCTTACGCACTTCAACCTGTATCTCACGATTACGTCCAGCACCACCTGCCACACTTAACGTGGTTTTTTCTTTACGCTTAATCGTCAGTTTTGCTGGCTCAGCGGAGTTACCGCCATGCTGTTTGCTTAAATGATCCAGCAAAACTTTTTTCTCATCTTCGGTTACCGATTGACCTTGCGCCTTGGTAATACCTGCATCAGCAAATTGTTGCACTAACCGATCAACAGTTGTACCGACATCACTGGCCAATTTTTCTATGGTTACTTCTGCCATTTGTGTTGTTACCTCCGTTGACTACTTAGTTACTTTCATTAAACCAAACGATATTACGTGCAGCCATAATCAGCTCCGCAGCTTTATCTTCGGTCATTTGGGCAATTTCTAACAAATCATCTACACCTAATTC
>CAZNXI010000038.1:0-20838 GCA_964577005.1 uncultured Rheinheimera sp. | reverse complement strand
CTTCCTGGCGGAAATTATCTAACTGTGCTGCCGTTAAGCGGCCTTCCACAAAGGCACGGGCATAAATACCCGGTGAAATATGCCCTTGGTAATACACTAAGTCGCCGCCATCTTTGGCATTTGGCGCACGGAAGAAGTGGTTAAAACAGGTTTCATAGAAGGCGGCTGACGATTGGAACGACGCCATATGGCCACCTAATTCCAAATCTTTTTTCGAGCCACGCAGCACGATCATAATGGCGTTCCAGCGGATCACCGAACGGATACGTCGTTCCAGGTTAACATCACCTGGATAAGCCGGTTCTTGCTGTGGCGGAATGGTGTTGATGTAATTCGTGGTCACGCCGGTTGGCATATCAACGCCGTCTAACCGAGCTTGCTCTAGCACTTGCTCAAGCAAAAATTGCGCCCGCTCTACCCCTTCGGTACGCACCACCGACTCCAACGCTTCCAGCCACTCTTTGGTTTCTAAAGCGTCGATGTCAACTTTACTGACTTCAGACATATCGAGGTTTCCTTTGGTTAATCACGCCCCCGGCGTGCTGCAAAAATATTATGCCTGCTGTGAACGACGAAGCGAGCGCTCAATGCGCGATCGTTCTTTGCTCACTTCCAGCAAGGCTTCTTCTATAAAGGCTAAGTGACCATTACTGGCTTGACGGGCTAGCTCTGGCTCTCGGCTAATGACCGCTTGCATTAGCCGCCGCCGATGCTCATTGAGCTTATCAGCGATACCGTCACGTTCCTGCAACGCAGCTAAATTTAAACGGATATTTTGTTCGGTTAGTGGCGTTAAGCTTCTAACCAAATGTAACAACACCACATTATGCGACGCTTCGGCTACCGCCAGATAAAACTGGCTAACGGCTTTGGCTTCCGCTTCGGCATCTTGTAATTGTTGGTTTAAACAAATTTCTTCGTAATAGGTTTTAATTTTTTTATGGTCGGCTTCAGTTCCACGCAAGGCTGCGTAGTAGGCACAAATGCCTTCTAACGCATGGCGAAATTCTAAAAAGTCGAACTGCGAATCGGGGTACTGCGCCATGAGGGTAAAAAGCGGATCGGTTAAATCCTTAAGCAAATTATCGCAAACATAGGTGCCGCCACCTTGGCGGCGCGTCACTAGCCCCTTGGCCTCTAATTTTTGAATCGCTTCGCGCAATGACGGCCGCGATACCGCAAAGCGTTCGGCCAGCTCACGCTCCGATGGCAACTTTTGCCCAGGCTGAAAGCTGCCTTCCAATAGCAAGTGCTCTAGCTGAGCAACAATTTGATCAGACAGCTTCGCGGGCTTTATTTTTAAGTCTGCCATAGGGGTCAGTACAATCCTTACTTTACCACTTCGGTAAATTGGTCTTACCAATTTTAAAAATTCGGACAGCAGGCTAGCATTTTCTGCGCAAGATGTAAATAAAGCAGATTTTTTCGAGTCTGGCAACCGTTAAAAATTAGAGTTATTACTCAATTAATGACCGGTGTTTCAATAGTGAAATAAATTGGTCTGACCATTATGCAAAATAAAACTCACACAGCATGTTCTCGCCAGCTTACCGCGTGCTACCGCAGCGCTCAGTGCTATTCATCACAGGCTAGTCAATTAACAGTTGCTCAGGTAACATCTAGCACTATCTTACTGTAATGAAAGGACTCGTCGATGCCTCAGCTGGCTTTAACGCTAAACCATACCGCTCTGTTCGCCCTATTTGAACTACGCCGACTATGCCAAACCCGCAGCGGTTTAATGACGTTGGCCGCCACAGCGGTTATTTGGTGCCTGATCCTCTACTCGCTTATTTTACCAGCTACCAAATTAGTCAATTCGCTAATGAGTACGAATACCCAAGTTCGCGTTTTAGGCAGCAATATTTTGCAGCACCTTGGCAACTGGCCCACCCCCGAACTCACGCTGTATTGGCTACTAAGCTTATTTATGCTGCCGATTTTTTGTATTTTTTTCACCGCCAACCAACTGTGTAGTGATAAAGAGCGTGGCACGTTACGCTTTTTAAGTTTACGCACCAGCCGGCTTGCCATGTTGCTAGGACGTTTTGCTGGGCAAATGCTGGTACAAAGCAGTTTAATTTTGCTCAGCCTAGTAGCAACCTTGGCGATCTTAGCGTGGAACAACAAGGGCCTAAGTTGGGCTATCCTAGAAAGCGCGCTGGTGATTTGGCTAAACTTGCTCCTGATTTTACTGCCCTTTACCGCCTTGATGAGTGTATTTTCCGCCTTAGCGGCCAACACCAAATTAGCGATAACGCTCGCCATTGTTACCCTAGGTGTTGGCGCAGCGTTATTAAGTTGGCTAACCAGCGCTGTACCGTCGCTCGCCTTTGTCCATAGCTACCTTTTAGGCGCGCAGGTTGCCAAACTTGCCACCGTACAAGGCTGGCAAACCCTGCAATTTGCTACCCTGCCCTTGCTACAAACGCTGGTTTTGTTGTTGGTTGCTTATGGCATTTTAAAACGGAGAGCATTATGAGTTCGCTAATTCGCTGTCAACAACTAACCAAGCACTTTGGTCGTAAAGCCGTATTACAACAGCTGGATTTTAGCCTAGAACTGGGCGATACCGCGGCCTTAATTGGCCCAAATGGCGCAGGCAAAACCACCTTATTTAGTATTTTATGTGGCTATTTAGCTGCTGACAGTGGCAGCGTGACAATTCTCGGCCAGCCAGCTGGCAGTGCCGCACTTTTTGGTAAAGTAGGGGCTTTGCCACAAGATGCGCAGTTTGATCCAAGCTTTAGCATTCTTGAACAACTGCAGTTTTACGGTCGGTTACAAGGCTTAACGGCTAAAGCCGCTACCGATGAAGCAATGCGCGTGCTGACCTTAGTTGATTTAGCCGCCGCAGCTAAACAGAAGGCGGCGATGTTAAGCCATGGTATGCGCAAACGCGCAGCCATAGCGCAAGCCTTTATTGGCCAGCCACAGCTGGTGTTATTAGATGAACCCACTGCCGGTCTAGATCCTGCTAATGCCTTAGCCATTCGCCAACTGATTAGCCAATTAAGCGGCGAGTGCAGTTTCTTAATTAGCTCGCATAATATTTTTGAGCTAGAGCAGCTGTGTAATAAGGTGCTATTTTTAGATAAAGGCATACTGCAGAGCAGTAGCAATACGCCACAGCAGGGGCAAAATACCCAGTATCTTACCTTGCAGCTAGAGCAGGATATCTCGCCGGCATTGCTACAACAGCTTCAACAATTAACCGCAGTGCACAGCATTAAACAACCTCAAAGAAAACAGCTGGTGTTTAGCCTAAATGTAGAACACGCTAGCAACTTTGATATTTTACTACTGCAAACCTTAGCTCAGCATGGCTGCAACTACCGTAGCCTAACCAAAGGCCAAACCCTAGAACAAAAATTGTTTGAAATAGCCTAGGAAAACTAGTGTAAATAGCTTTTAAAGCTCGGTGTAAAACGAGCGCGCAAGTCTTCGAAAAGTATTATATGCAACAAAGAATGTAAGCTAGTCTTCCTTTACTAACTGAGCCAGAAAAATAACAATAAATAAATAAATAAATAAATAAATACTAAAAACAATTATTGCAAAAAAACAAAAAAGAACCACATTGTAATCCAAGTGTTAAAAACACTTAATCAAACAAAAAAGAGTGTAAAAATTAAAACCCTGACTAAAAAGGATTATTTTATGAAAATTACGTTACTTTTAAGTAGCATTGCGTTCTTATTAAGTTTGACAGTACACGCTCAACACAACACTGCATTTACTCCGGAACCAACCGCAGAAGAACTGCTTATCCACGCAATTTCTGTAAAAAACCGTCAACTCGCGCCAATAAAAAACGAGTTACAATTGCGACAGCTACTAGCAGAACCAAATCCATTGGATGCTCTATCAAGCAGCGGACGCGCAATATTTCTTGAAAGTTTAGCATTCGGCTATGACAGCTTAGGCTCATTTAATTATCAGCCGTTAGCAGAAGAACTAAGCTATCAAGAACAATATCAAATATTGGCTTTGTTTGGCCTTCAACATTTATCGCCGTTAGTTTCAGGAGCTTCGTCAAATCTTACCAATAAATTGTATAGCAATGAACCTACAACAACCTTATCTGGGCTGCCGGGCTTTGCTCAAGACCATGTTGGCTATAAATGCAGCGGTCCAGGAGAGTGTATAGAGCATCATGGTTACATTTGTAGCCCTGCTCACTGTAAATAACATGATACAAGCGACAACATCGCCAGAAGTTGTCGCTTGTTGAGGATCAAAATGATTGCCATATTCTTTGCTTTAACCACTCAAATAGCTGCCTTAGATGCTGCACCTTGCAGTAATAATGCACAAGAGTTGCTCGCGCAATATCGTCAAATTAATGAAGACCATAGCAATGGGAATATTCTGCGGAATCAGCAAGCCAGAACGCGCGCCCATTTTGAACGCTGTTATTTAAAACAAGCGAGCATTATTCATCGGCATTCCGATCAATTGAGTCTGAGCAACTATCTGATAGCGCTTTTATATGAAAAAAAGGAACTGCGGGCTTACGAGGCCGCAAAGCGATATCCTTGGATTCTTAATGACGATAGCAGAGTGCTAGCAGAAAATTTGCTGACCATCGCTATTCTCGCTCGGGATACCAATTGGGCTGAACAACTAAAAAAACAGTATAATCTAACTAATAATATCTTACCTACATTACCGGAAGCCATTCAAGATAGCCCAGGCAGGCCAATTTTCCTTTATCAGAATGGTCAGCGCCACTGGCATAACTTTATGTTTCAACCTGGGCCGCAAATTCTAATGGTGACTAGAAGCGGGTGTCATTTCTCTCGACAGTTTGAACAGTTTCTAAACAATACTCCAGAACTGGCAAAATTATTCCAACAACATAGTACCCGAATTGCCTCCGCAGGCATTAAGCCAGAAACTGACAATACCATTGCAGAAGTTTATCTAGCCCAAAATTGGCCAGAAATCGATAATTGGGGCTCACCGACCTTCTATTTTTATCTGGATGGGCGATTACAAGGTTCTATAATTGGCTGGCCAAAAGATGGTAGAGAAACTGAATTAATTGAAATGTTGCGGCGCATCGGTTTGACTAACTAGTCAGGTTGCAAATATCCGAAAGACTGCTACTACCTTATGTAAACTGACCCAAAGGTTCTGCATTGCGAATCACTTAGTATGGGCAAGAGATCGCTTCAGAGGCACCTTTGGGTTTATTCGGCTTTAGCTTAACCAGCCGCTTAGCGTTAAAATAGCCGTAAAGGCTAAAAAGAACAGCATATTGCGTTTGGCTAGCTGAACCATGGCACTGGTATCATCGGTATTTTGCTGCGGCGACTCCAGAATAGGTTCTGCTGCTTTAGCCACATCGGTAACAACTTGCTGATTGTTAGCGGTAACGTCAAGAAAGTAGCCCAATAAAGCGTTAGAAGCCCGCGAGAAATACCCAACCAACGCAAAGCCTAAGCCAAATAGCCGAGCTGGGAAAAAGTCGGCCCAATGCAATAAATAATGTACCGCATCTTTGCTTTGGCCAGCGACTGGCGCAGCGGTCGCAGCAGCGTCTGAACTGGCTGCAATATCTTCAACTAGCTCTGTTTCTACAATGATCGCGACCTCAGCCTCATCGATGATGATAGTTTCAGCAGCAGTGGTCTGTGCCAGCGGATCAGCTTGAGCCGTTGTTGTTTCCGCTGTGAGCGCGGTTTGCTCATTTAAATGGCGCAGTAAAGCATAAGTGATAACACCAAATACGCCCAACACTAAGAACCAGAAAACTACTGCCGCATAGTAACGGAAGTTTAGCCATACCAATAATAAGCCGTTAGAATCGTCCACAGTGCTACGACTGTCGGTACGAATTTGCTGCATGGCTAAATAGGCTGCTTCTTCATCGCTGCGGTCTAGCGCATTTAAGTATTGTTTATACAGCTGGCGATAGTGCCAACAGCCAATACCCACTAATAACACCAGCGTATTCACTACCAGCGTAATCAGTCGGCTATCTAATAACAACAAACATAAGGCAACCAATAAGCCCGGTAGCAGTATCCATAAATAACGGCCAAGCGGATGTTCGGCCAATTTGCTCATTCCTGAGCGAGCAGTGAGGTTTAGATATGCCTGACAATAAGGACGTGCTTGCCAGGCATCGCTGCGCACGGCAAGTCGTTCAATAATTAATGCCAGTAACATACTGATTAAGGTCATGCCTTGTTCTCCTTTAGCGCTTGTTTAAAGCGCGGCCAATCAAAAACCACGCCAGGGTCGGTTTTTCGCCCTGGCGCAATATCACAATGTCCGACAATCCTATCCTGGGTAATCGCCGGATATTGCTGCATCAAATACCGGCTAAGGGCCAGTAAACTATGATACTGCGGTTCAGTATAAGGGATCTGATCCGTCCCTTCTAACTCAATACCAATAGAAAAATCATTACAACGCTCTCGCCCAGCAAAACTGCTAACGCCAGCATGCCAAGCACGTTTAGCAAAAGGCACATATTGAAAAATTTGCCCGTTACGCCAAATCACACAGTGCGCCGACACTCTTATCCCAGCTAAATCGGCAAAAGATGGATGCTCCTTGCTATTCAGAGTACCGCAAAATAGCGCATCAACGTAACTGGTCTGCGGATCGCTAGTAAAATGGCCAGCGGGCAGGCTAATATTGTGGATAACCAATAAACTTATTGGCTCACCCTGAGGTCTATCATCACAGTGAGCCGAAGCACGCTGAGTTAACGTAAGTGTAGAAGGTATCGGCAGACTCATGCAGATTTTTGCCTTTTGCTACGGCCTAATGAAGCTGTGCTGCTATTGTCAATGCAGGATTAAATTTATGCAAGCGCCAGACGTCAGTTCTTCCTTTGGTAAAATTTTTACCTTAATCACTTGGTTACTGCTCGGTGGCGGCCTGTTTTGGTTTTTTTCTGATTACTTAAGTGAACAGCAAAACCCCAATCAACGCTTACAAAGTAGCGTCAGCGGCAATACCATTACCACCGAACTCACTCGCAATCGCGCTGGGCATTATTTGGGGGTGGCGTTAATCAATGGTCAACCAGTAGATTTTTTACTGGATACAGGCGCCACCACGGTTGCCCTGTCTGAAGCAGCCGCCAGCAAGTTAGGCTTGATTAAAGGCCAGCCGATTCGAGTCTCTACCGCCAATGGCGTGACCACTGCTTGGCGCAGCGAAATTTCCGAACTGAAACTAGGTTTGATCACCCTCAACAATGTCCCCGCGAGTATTGTGCCTAATTTGGCTGGCACTGAGATTTTACTAGGTATGAGCGCCTTAAAGCAGTTAGAATTCAGGCAACAAGGTAATCAACTCACATTAATTCAACTTATCTGACTATGACTAGCGTATCCACACCGACATCACACCCGTTACTCGCTGCAGAACTGCAGCGTGCCGTTGCTGCCGCCTTAGCTGAAGACTTAGGCATGCAATCTATTGGGCAAGGCGATATTACCGCTTCGCTGATCCCCGCCGAACAAGTCGCCACGGCCACCATTATTACGCGTGAAGATTGCGTGCTATGTGGTACGGCCTTTGTTGACGAAGTGTTTAAGCAGCTTGGGGATACGGTGCGTATCGAGTGGCAGGTTGCTGACGGCCAACATGTCGCGGCAAATAGCCTGTTATGTACCCTGAGCGGCCCGGCTCGTACTTTACTGACCGGTGAGCGCAGCGCGCTTAACTTTTTGCAATTATTAAGCGGCACGGCTACCACCACTGCACACTATGTCAGCTTTTTAGCGGGGAGTTCTACGCGGTTACTCGATACCCGCAAAACACTACCGGGCCTGAGATTTGCGCAAAAGTATGCCGTGAGTTGCGGCGGCGGGCTGAATCATCGCTTTGGTTTGTTCGATGCATTTCTAATTAAAGAAAATCATATTGCCGCCGCAGGCTCTATTACAGCAGCGGTAAAACAAGCGCGGCTGAATTTCCCGGGCAAGCCGGTCGAAGTAGAAGTGGAGCACCTGCAAGAATTAGCAGAAGCCCTAGCCGCGCAAGCTGACATCATTATGCTAGATAACTTTACTCTGGCCGATATCCAACAGGCGGTGATTATCAATGCTGGCAGAGCGAAATTGGAAGTTTCTGGCAATATCACCAGCGAGCGCTTAACCGAGCTGGCTAGCACCGGCGTGGACTTTATTTCTAGTGGCGCATTAACCAAGCATGTGCAAGCCATAGATCTCTCCATGCGCCTGCGTATTCTGGAGTAAGCGCATGCCGAGGTTATCTTCTAGCATGAGGCTGCTCAATTTACTTGGGCGGCTAAGGTGTAGCAGATGCCTTTAACCGGTAAAGTGGTATTTTGGCAAGATCAGAAAGGTTTTGGCTTTCTGATCTGCGACCAAACGGCAGAAAAGCTGTTTTTTCATATTCGCGATTTGCAGCCTGATGCGCAGACTAAACATAGGCTCAGACCGCAAGAAGGAGACACTCTCGCTTTTGCAAAAGGCTTGGATAAGCAAGGCCGGACTATTGCCACTGCCCTACGATTTGTAAGCGCTCCTCAAGCAGAACGCCTTACTTCGACGATCATACACAACAGTGTGGATCTGAATTATACCCAAGCTGTCGCCTTGTACTTTCGTGCCGGTTTTTTAATGCTGGTGATTATTGCCCTGCTGTTTGGCTCTTTACCCTATTTACTGCCTATTCTGTATTTGGAAGCCAGTTTATTTACCTATTGGCTGTACGAAGCCGACAAAAATGCCGCTATTGCCCGTCAAGTGCAGCGCCTACCTGAAGAAAGCTTACAAATGTTTAGCTTAATCGGTGGCTGGCCTGGCGCCTTATTTGCCCAAAAGAAATTAGCGCACAAGCGCAGTAAACCCTTATTTCAGCGCGAATTTTGGCTGGTAGTGTTAGCGAACAGTATTTTGCTGATCTGGTTGCTATCGCAACATGGCCAGCACTTTTTAAGCCGCTTGGCTTTATTTACACTTTAAAAATAAAACCACGCCGATAACACAGCAGCATGACGCTATACGACAAGACTAAAAACACCAGCGCAAAGCCCAAAGAGCCATTATAGTTACCCAACACTGGCTGAAAGGCTTTTTAAAATAGCCCAATATGGCGAATCACTCTGACAGAGACGTTACGGACTCTAAAGTAACGGGCAAACGTCCCACCGCTATGTGCTTGCCTAATAACACTTCAGCCAGCGCTTGATAGACTGGGCTAACTAATTCTCCATCCGTTTGCTGCCAGTTGTGATAGGCATAAGTGGCTAAACTGCGTTGTACCAAAGGTGCATACAGGCTTATTTCATAGGGCGAGCGTAAGCTGATAAAGGTCTGATCTTTATTCAAGGCCGCACCATATTGCAACAACTGATAAAAATACTGTTGTTGCTTGGCATAAGCGTCGGCCATATTCGTTTGACCGGCGAGGTCATCCATACCGCCCATTTCAACCAAAGATTGCATCGGCGAAATAAAAGCCGCGATCACCTGATCAGCTGCGGCAATCTGCTGTTTGGCGGCATCAAGGTTTAAGCGCTGCAAGCTAATCAAGGTCAGCTCGCCACTGGCGGGGGCGAGCTGCTGTAAATAATGACGTAACACCGTGCCTTTGCTGGTGTCAGGCATCAGTAACACGGTTTTTTTGCCATTGAGCTGCAACGGCAAGCGCTCAGCACCGCTGACTATCGTCACCGCAGCGCGGGCTAAGGCAAGCTCGGCGGCACGATGCGCAGGCGCCGCCAAGGTCGCCAACGCGCGAGGGAGTTCCGGCTTGGGCAAGTTAGCCAGCTGCTGTTTCGCCTGCACAATGCGCTGATACGAGGCGCTTAGCTCGGTTAAGTCTAGCTTGCCACGGGTAACCGCCGCGCTTAACTCAGCCAACAGCACACTTAATTGTTTCAGCTCAGCAGGGCTTTGCAGCTTTACCGGCATCAAGGCGATATCGGCACCCGCCGCAAAGGTTTCGACTACCGCTTGCGGTACCGTAAAAAAGTGGCTGATGCCGGCCATATCTAAAGCATCGGTCACAATTAGCCCTTGGTAATTCAGCTGTTCACGTAACACGCCCTGCAGTATTTTCCGTGACAAGGTAGCGGGTTTCAGCATTTCTTCGCCGTTTTTATTCACAAACACCGAGCTATCTAAGGCTGGGAATTGAATATGGGCGGTCATTATCATCGCCGGTGCAGCCTGTTGAATAATCTCGGCAAAAGGCAGTAGATCAGTTTGCGCAATTTGCTCAACGCTATGCTCTACGCGCGGTAAACCATGATGACTATCCACATGCGTATCGCCGTGCCCCGGGAAGTGTTTTAACGAAACTAAAAGCCCCTGTTGCTGCATGGCCGAGGTCATGGCCGACCCTAGCGCAGCAACTCGCAGTGGATCTTCACCAAAAGAGCGCACATTAATCACCGGATTCAGGGGATTTACATTCACATCCACCGTGGGCGCAAAATTAACATTAATGCCTAAACTAACTAATTCTTTCGCCAAGATCTCGCCAACTGACGTAGCAAATGCCGTGCCATGCGCAGCATAGGTGGCACCAATCGCCATATTGCCGCTAAAAGAAGTTGATTGTTGCCGAGGTAACCGAGCAACCCGGCCACCTTCTTGGTCAATCCCAATAAACATTGGCAAACCATGCCCCTGAGCCTGGGCAACAGCCTGTAATTGCTGGGTTAGCTGGATAATTTGTGCGGGTTGTTGCACATTTTCGGCAAACAAAATTACGCCGCCTATTTGATAATCCGTAAGCAATTGCGCCAGCTCGGGCGGTAACGAGGTCATAGGGGTTCGACAATGGCCGGGGGCAACCGGCTGCTCACAATAGTAACGTAAATCTAGCATCAGTTTTTGTCCGAGCATCTGACGAACATCAACACTGGGCTTTCGAGCAGCAGCTTGCGTATCCATAGCACTCCACAAAGCGAGGGAAGAAAAAAAGGTTAATAAGAAAAACCGAAAAAAGCGATGTTGCGACATTGCCATTACAGCACCTTATGGCGAGTAAGTCTGTTACCAGTCAGCACTTTACCAGCGGCGCTACCTTAGAGACAAGCCTTGCCGACGCGAATATGCTGTAAGTAAGAGTCACCACTCGTTTTATCGCTGCCGTTGGCCATCAATAAAGTTCAAGACAAATCTACCTTTTGCTCTTTAACCCCAGATAAACTTATGTTTTACTGCGTGTAACTCTAACGATTCAGTTTTTACTGATATGATTTCAAACGCTTGCTTTTCGCTTAATACTCGATACGTGAAAGTGTTATCTCCTTTAGCGGATAAAACAAACAGCAATTTGCAGCTGTTTTTGCTTCTGACAAAGTGGGCAGTTAACAGGCCACAGGAGGCTTTATGCAATATTTGTTAGCCATTGATGGCGGTGGCACCAAAACACTTGGCTTATTATATTGCCAAACCACCGGCAAACGCTGGCAAGGCGCGGCGGGGCCTGCGCAACTAACGAATGACTTTACGGCTGCAGTGCAAAACGTCCGAGGCTTATGCATTGAATTGTGCCAACAGGCGGGGATCACTAGCCAGCAAGTCACTGCGGTACTGGGTTTGGCAGGCGCCAGCAATCCAAAATTACATCATGATTTTAGCCAGGTACTAGGCTTGCCCTTTGCCGCTTGGCAACTGACCACCGATGCGCAGACGTCACTGCATGGCGCTAACTTAGGTAGCCCTGTTGCTGTAGTGGCTATTGGCACCGGTTCTGTGGCGATGCGCTTGCTGCCCAATGGGCAAGAGCAACAAGTAGGTGGCTGGGGCTTTAATATTGGTGATGAAGGTGGCGGTGCTTGGCTAGGCCAACAGTTGGTGCGCCAGCTACTTTGGCAACTGGATTGGCAAACGCCACTGAGCCCGCTTTTTCAAGCGGTAAGCCAATATTGTGGTCAGGATAGCGATGCTATCTTGCCTTGGCTAAAACAGGCTAAACCGGCTGACTATGCCGCGCTCGCGCCTTTGGTTTACCAGTTCGATGAGCCCGCCGCGAAACAGCTGCAAGCGCAACAAGCCAAAGCGATTTCTGAACTGGCTTTATGTTGTCTGAATCAGCAACCCTTACCCTTGGTGCTAATGGGGGGGCTAGCAGAAGCCTGCTTAAGCTTATTAGACCCCGCTCTGCAACCGCAATTACAACCGGCCAAAGGTGATGCACTCGAAGGTGGTTTGGTGTTGGCAGCAAAACTCGCACAGAGTTCAGCGTTAAAACGAGTGGCACCATGAATACCGAACAGCTTGTGCAACAACTGGCGAGCCTGTCTACCGAAGCACGTAACCCCGCCAGTCAGCAGTTGGATCGACTGACCACCTTAGAGCTGGTGCAGTTGATCAATCAAGCCGATCAACATATCGCTAGCCGTTTAAACAGTGCCTTGCCGGCGATCGCTTTGGCAGTTGAACATATTGTCAGTGCCTTCGCCGCAGGCGGGCGTTTGATTTATCTAGGCGCGGGCACCAGTGGCCGTTTGGGTATCTTAGATGCGGTTGAATGTCCGCCAACTTTTAGTGTGCCCAGTTCGCAGGTTGTTGGGTTAATCGCAGGCGGCAACAACGCTATGTTTAAAGCAGTTGAGGGCGCGGAAGATAATGCCGCGCTGGGCGCTGCTGATTTACAGAATATGCAATTAAACCATCGGGATATTGTGGTGGGGATCGCCGCCAGTGGTCGCACGCCTTATGTACTGGGTGCCCTAGCCTATGCCAAAACACAAGGGGTGACCACAGTCGGTATTAGTTGTAACGCTGATACCCCAGTGTTACATCACGCCGATATTGCCATTTGTGCCGATGTGGGCCCCGAAGTGCTCACAGGCTCAACGCGCATGAAAGCCGGCACAGCGCAAAAAATGATCCTGAATATGCTAAGCACCGCAGCCATGGTGCGCAGTGGTAAGGTCTATCAAAACCTGATGGTCGATTTACACGCGAGTAACGAAAAATTGGTGGCGCGGGCGGTGCGTATTGTTATGCAAGCAACAGACTGTGATCTCGCCACCGCACAGGTCGCCTTGGAACAATGCAATATGCGCGCTAAACTTGCCATACTGCATCTGTTAAGCGGTCAATCGATCACTGACTGTGAGCAACAGTTACAACAACAGCAAGGTTTTGTGAGTCGAGCATTGGAGGCTTTACGATGAAATACCTGTGGTTTTTGATTTGCAGCTTAGTGTTTAGTCTTGCTGCTGCAGAACCCGCACCAAGCTTGCGCACGGGTGCTGAGCAACTTGAAAAATATCTGCCGTTACTTGCCGATAAACGCGTTGGCTTGTTAGTTAACCAAACCTCGCGGATTGGCGATCAGCATTTAGTTGATGTGTTACTTAAACATAATGTGAAAGTCACAGCCATTTTTGCGCCTGAGCATGGCTTTCGCGGTAATCATGATGCCGGCGCGAAAGTAGACCATCAAATAGATGAACAAACCGGCATCCCGATTTTGTCTATGTATGGCGCCAGCAAAAAGCCTAGCGCGGCACAAATGCAACAGCTGGATCTGGTGATCTTTGATATCCAAGATGTCGGCGTGCGTTTTTACACCTATATTAGCTCCATGCATTATATGATGGCGGCGGCCGCAGAGTTTTCAGTGCCGATGCTAATCTTAGATCGACCTAATCCTAATGGGGCTTATGTCGATGGTCCAGTGCTGGATCTGGCGTTTCAATCTTTTGTTGGCATGCATCCTATTCCGCTACTCCATGGCATGACCGTGGGCGAGCTGGCGTTAATGATTAAAGGTGAAGGCTGGATCGAAAACGCCAGTCAACTTGACTTAACCGTGATCCCTGTCGCGAATTATCGACGGGAACAGCCCTATGATTTGCCGGTGCCACCTAGCCCGAACTTACCCAACCAACAAGCGGTCAAGCTGTACCCCTCGCTAGGCTTTTTTGAAGCAACGCCATTGAGTATTGGTCGCGGTACGCCTTTCCCATTTCAAGTAATTGGTTTTGATAAGTTCGCTTTAGCTGATTTTAACTTTATGCCAGTGAGCACGCCGGGCGCGGCATTAAATCCACCCTTAATGAACCAGCAAGTGCATGGTGAAGATTTACGACACGTTAAGGCTGGCGGTTTAAGCTTAGGGTATTTAATGAAATGGCAGCAATTGTTTCGACATAACGCCCGCGACATCTTCACTGCGCCCGACTTTTTAGACAAATTGGCAGGTACAGACACCTTTCGCAAGCAGCTTGAATTGGGGTTTAGTGAAGCCGCTATGAGACAAAGCTGGCAAGCTGACTTAGAGCGTTTTCGGCAACAACGGCTACCATATTTGCTTTACCCTGATTATATGCCAGCAACAAGGCCCTGAGCGTTAATCTCGCTCAGGGCGCGACCATTATTGTTTCATGCTGAACCTTGCCAGCGGCGCCATGCGCGCTTTATTTAAACTTAAGGTTTGTTCCCCTAAACTGTAGTTATCTGCCAGCGCCAGTTGCGCTAAAAATTGCTGCTCTAACTGCATTTGCGGCTCTGGGCAAGCGCGCATCGTCACTGCCATCTGCCCTAAGCGCAAACGATGCTGGGCTAACCCCCAACTGCCAGAAAACTGATTACAACCGGCGTTACCATAAACGCGTCCATCTGCAGCAAAGTGCACAAAGGCGCCATTATTCTCAGCCAGGGTATCGCCTAACAACTCAGTTAAGTGCCAATCAATACCAGTAAAGCCGGCAATCTCAGCGGCTTCGGGCTGCTCGGGTGTAGGCTGCTTGGCTAAACGATACTGCTCTGCTAAAGGCCCCGTAATCAGCTCACGACTGGAATCCAGCTGACGCAAACCGTTTTCTTCTACCCTGAAATAAATAGGATCGGCATTGGTGGCATCCAGTTGGATGGTTCGACCTTGTGCATCCCAATGAAAGTTACCGACTTGTTCAAAACGGTTATCTGGCGCTTTGCCTAAATACACCGAAACCAGCTGATAGCGTCCATCCTTATGCAAGGTTAATTTTGTGTCGATACCTTCGCAACTGGCACAAGGTAACACCCCATGATAAACCCCCTCCCAATCCAGCGCATTTTGGCTAGTATCAGCCAAAGGTAAGGCACTGGACTCCGGTGCCGCCACAGTGACTGACTCGGGCGCGGGAGAACATGCAGAGATGAGTAAGCCACCGCATACCACAAGTGGCAGCAGTTTAAACAACGCTGTTAGCTCAGCGCGAGATGGCTTTGCTTCGGCTTGCCGTTTTTTTCCTAAAAACATAGTTTGCTCCTGCTTATCGCTTAATGAAAGATCGTGTCACCTAGCCTATCCCTTGGTGAGTAAAGCATAGATTAACCCTGTACGCTTTAACAGCGACTGAATAACCGCAACGGCATACCAGCTAGAAACTTGCTTTAACACAAGCTAAATCATTTAAGTCTTAAGTATAATATGGTTAAATCTAACTGCATGACATACTGTAAGTGTTCTAACTGAGCACCTTCAACACATCACTCAGCTCATAACAAGGTTAACCCTTTATGCAAGTCAACTCTCAAACTAGCATTGCCGCTAAACCACCCTTTTCTGTTGGCAAAAAATTGATACTCAGCTTCAGCTGCTTAGCACTATTGATGCTGCTGGTTGCCCTAATCATGGAACTGGCGCAAAGTACTATGGATCATGCTAGAGCGGACGCGAATCAAAAACGTACCACCGCCATTTTACAATTAGAGCGGGAAATTGATCATTTAGTCTGGGTTAATCAATTGTCCAATAGCTTGCTATTTAACACCCCTTTTAACGGACAGTTAGATCATACCCAGTGTGCTTTTGGTAAGTGGTACTATGAATTTACCCAGAGCGAATTATTCCGAAATAGCTCACCAACATTGCAACAAGCCATCATCGCCATGGAGCAGCCCCATACTGAGCTTCATGCCAGTGCGAAGCAAATAGTTCAGGCAGAACACTCAACAGCCTTAACGCTTTATCAGCAAACCACCTTACCCGTTCTATCAACCCTTAGACAACAACTAACACAAGCCAGAATGGCTTTAGAAGAAGAAAGACGTTTGGTCTTATCCGCTGCCGAAAAAACCAACACGCTTGCTAGTTTTATTGTTTGGTCAGCCATGGTGTTATCCATCTTAGCGGCTTTAGGATTTGCTTGGCTACTGCGTAAAGTGATTGCCGAACCGATGAAACTCCTTACCGAACGCACAACACAAATTGCCGCAGGAGATTTATCTGGCAAAGCGTTAGTTATTACTAATCGAGATGAAATAGGTCTTGCTGCACAGGCATTTAATCAAATGCAACAGCAGTTACAGCAACTCATCACAAATTTAAGCCAAAGCGCTGATCATGTTGCCAGCCATGCCATTCAAGTCTCTGACATTACCGCCGCGACAGATGCCGACCTGCAACGACAGGCCGCGGAAGTCGATCAACTGGCTACCGCCATGAATCAAATGGCAGCAACGATTGCAGAGGTTGCGAAGCATGCGCAAAATACTTCTGAGGCGACCAGTCATTCAGAACAGCAGGCTGAACATGGACAAGTGATTGTACAAAAAGTCATTAATGCTATTGGCGAGATTGCCAAAGAAGTCACACAAGCTTCCAATACGATTCAAACGGTAAAACAAGAAAGTTTGAATATCGGTACCATTTTAGACACTATTCAAAGCATTGCCGAACAAACGAACTTATTAGCACTGAATGCGGCGATTGAAGCGGCTCGCGCAGGTGAACAAGGTCGAGGTTTTGCGGTAGTCGCTGACGAAGTAAGAACCTTGGCTGCTCGGACACAAAAATCCACTACCGAGATCAAAGCCTTAATTGAACGGCTGCAACAAAGCGCGGCGACAGCCGTGCACACCATGGATTCAGGGGTAAGTCGAGCGAATCAAGGCGTAGAGCTTGCAGATAATGCCGAACAAGCCCTAACTGAAATCATGCAATCGGTTACCGCTATTGCCGATATGACCATGCAAATCGCCAGTGCAACCGAAGAGCAAAGCGTAGTTGTACAAGAGATGGACAAAAATCTATTAAAAGTAAACAACCTAACCTTGCAAACCAAACAACGTTCGGAACAAGCAGATAGCACCTCTGCTGAACTCAGTGTGATGGCACAGCAATTACAAAGTTATAGTAAACAGTTTCGTACCTAGCTAATTCAAGCTAAACCTATTAACAAAATGGCCGCAACTGCGGTCTTTTGTTAATTAATAGCTTTGTTTGCGTAATCGTCGCTATCCGTATAGCATGCTAGACTTAGGTTAGAAGCGATTAAATAATAAGAAGTTATGGTACGTAAAACAAAACTTGAAGCAGAAGCCACCCGCGAACAACTACTCGACGCCGCTGAGGAAATGTTTTTTCAGTATGGTGTTTCCCGTACAACACTAGAAAAAATTGCCTGCGCCGCCGGATTGACGCGCGGTGCAATTTATTGGCATTTTGAGAATAAATCAGCCCTTTTTAGCGCTATGCTAGAGCGGATCCGCTTACCTTTTCAGCAAATGCTTAGCGAACTAGATGAGCAACCGCAAGGCGATCCCATGGCGCAACTCAGAGATCATCTGATCCGCTCTTTACTGCTTATTGCCAACAGCGAGCGACTACACCGAGTCTTGTCGATTATATTTCATCGCTGTGAATATATGGACGAACTTAACCCAGCCGTGTCTAAGCAAGAAGAACTCGATCGTGCTGCCATGGCAGTTATAAGCCGCGCCCTACAACGTGCCAAAGTACAGGGCATGCTGCAAGATAATATCGATCCTGAGCTCACCGCTTGCGCCATTCATGCCTATCTTGGCGGTTTGATCCGAAAGCATTTATTACAGCCCGATTGTTGTGATTTAACCCAAGCAGCTGCCTTTGTTGATGTGATGTTGCAAGGTATAAAAAAGCCAGCCTAACGCGGCAGCATTAGACTGGCAAAGGTACAAAAGATCCAACACAAAAAAGTCATCGCATGAGGTTGCACCGCAGTCGAATGGCTTTCAATAGTTGGACCATCAATATACATACACGACTGTATGCTATCAAGTGACTTTATATTTTATTACGGTCAGTTGTGCTTTCTGCTAGGTGAACACCCCTGCGACTTCGCTGCGCTCAACTCACCGAGTTTTTCTCGGCAGATGATGATAAATGACCAACATAATCACCTGAGCGCTATTGCCAATAAAACCCATAGCAAAGTAGTCTAACGCTACGTTATTTTTAGCTGAAACAGGGTTTCTCGGATTTACCTATGAAAAAGTGGTTACTTATTATTGCCGGCGTCATCCTCACTGCCGCGCTTATTGGCTGGTTTAGCCTTGATAAACATCTTCGGGTGCTGATTCTAAACCCACCCAAAAATGAAAATGTGCTGTTTTGGAGTACAGAGCAACGCGATGCCGGTTTTCGCTTAATTGACCAACTCGATATGTTGCCAAAAGCCACTATTAAAGCTGCTGACAGCAGTGTCGCACTGCCGCAGGGCCAACCCTTGACGCTCGACGCATCTTGGCTGAATGAGGCGATGCAGACTCAACGGATTGCTGGCTTAGTGGTCTTGCAAAATGGTGAAGTACGCTTAGAGCGTTATGGACTGGATTTTACCGCTCAGGATAAATGGACCAGTTTTTCGGTGGCGAAATCTTTTACCTCCACCTTGGTTGGCGCCGCCCTAAAAGACGGTTTTATTAGTAGCCTAGACGATCCAGTTAGTCAGTATATTACCGAGATGCAAGGCAGCAATTATGATGATGTCACCATCGCCCAACTGTTAACCATGACCTCGGGTATCCAATGGAACGAAGACTACGCCGATCCCAACTCTGACGTCTCTAAGTTTAATTTTCATCAGCCAGAACCTGGCATGGATGTAACCGCCAGTTATATGCGTACCCTCGCCCGCGCCCATCCGCCAGGCACGACCTACTGGTACAGCACCGGCGAAACCAATCTGATTGGTTTATTGGTCAGCCGCGCCACTCAGCAGCCCTTAGCCAGTTACCTGTCTGAGAAAATTTGGTCAAAGCTAGGGGCTGAACACGATGCGAGTTGGGTGTTAGGCCCAACCGGTCATGAGATCAGCGGGTGTTGTATTCAAGCAAGCACGCGTGATTTTGCGCGTTTTGGCCAGTTTATTTTGAATGGTGCCAAGGTCAATGGCGAAAGCATCGTCCCGGCGGATTGGTTTAGTAAAGCCACCACCGCCCAGATTAACACTAACCTTGCAGAGTTTGCTTATGGTTACCAGTGGTGGATTAAAGCCGATGGCAGCTTCCAAGGCCGTGGCATTTTTGGTCAAGGGATCTTTATAGATCCGGCCAGAAACTTAGTGATTGCCGTCAATGGCAATTGGCCAGTGGCCTCGCATCGCGACTGGGTGGCACAACGGCAAGCGCTTTATCGTAACATCCAACAGGCGATAGATAACGAACAGGGGCGCTAAGCGCTATATTCTTCAAAGCCTTCGGCTACTAAGGTCACACAGTCAATCGGGCAGACCTCGATACAGGTGGGCTTGTCATAGTAGCCAAGGCACTCCGTACAGAGTACGGGGTCAACTTCATAATGGCGTGCGCCCATGCTAATGGCCTCGTTCGGGCACTCTGGAACGCACATATCACAATTTATACAGCTGATCTCAATTAGCGCAGGCATCTAACTTAACTTCTTTGGCTAAAACATCTGCTGCACTTACCGCCGGTAGCTGCTTTAATAGCATGGCAAAGTGTAACGACATGGTTTTCGGTACCAGCACTCTCAACTGATAACAGGCACCCGGTGCCAGCACCAAAGCGTTATCTTGCTTATCGCGCAGTGCCTGCAAGGTAAAGCTGAAATTACCGCTAGGTGACATCAAGACTAAGTTATCCCCCACGGCAAACTGGTTTTTAACCTCTAGCAAGGCAAAGCCTTCACTATCTTGCTCGCCAATAAACTCGCCGACCAATAATTGCTCGCCAATACTATGGCTGGTGGCATAGTTTTGTGTTTCTTGGGGTTTATGCCGACGTAAAAACCCTTCGGTAAAGCCACGGTTTGCCATACCTTCGAGCTCTTGCAATAAACTGGCATCAAAGGCTTTCCCAGCAGCCGCATCATCTATCGCCTGCCGATATACTTGCGCCGTGCGTGCTACATAATAAGGTGACTTGGTTCTCCCCTCAATTTTCAGCGAATGCACCCCCATGGCGGTTAACGCTGGGACATGCTCTACCGCACGTAAATCTTTAGAATTAAGAATGTAGGTGCCATGCAGATCTTCATCGATACTCATTAATTCACCCGGACGCCCCTGCTCTTCAATTAACGCCGGTGTACTGATGGGTTTAAACTGCCCGACCTCATCTTCTGTGGCCGCATGCACTTGATAAGGCCAACGACAGGCATTGGTGCACGTGCCCTGATTCGGATCGCGTTTGTTGATATAGCCTGATAATAAGCAGCGGCCCGAATAGGCCATACATAAGGCGCCATGCACAAAAACTTCTAACTCCATGGCGGGGACTTCGCGGCGGATCTCGGCAATTTCTTCTACCGACAATTCACGCGATAAAATCACCCGCTCCACGCTCTGACTTTGCCAAAACTTAACCGCTGCCCAATTGACGGTATTCGCCTGTACTGATAAGTGCAGCGCTACCTCAGGAAAATGCTGCCGCAGTAAAAATACCACCCCAGGATCGGACACAATAAAGGCATCAGGCTGTAACGCCACCACAGGCGCCATATCGCGCACAAAGGTCGTCAGCTTACTGTTATGCGGGGCAATATTTACCACCACATAAAAACGCTTACCCAAAGCATGCGCTTCATTAATGCCCGTTTCTAGCGCCGCTAAGTCAAACTCATTATTGCGCACCCTTAAGCTATATCGGGGCTGACCGGCGTACACCG
>CAZNXI010000037.1:0-20864 GCA_964577005.1 uncultured Rheinheimera sp. | reverse complement strand
CGCGCAAAAGCGATTAACGTCAAAGTGGGTAATGTCTTTACCTCAGATTTGTTCTACAACCCCAGTGAAACCTTATTTGATACGCTAGAAAAATATGGTGTACTGGCAGTCGAAATGGAAGCCGCTGGTTTATATGGTGTGGCCGCTGAATACGGTATTAATGCCTTAGCCATTTTCACGGTAAGTGATCATATTCGTACTGGCGAAGCGTTAAGTGCCGAGTTAAGGCAAACCAGCTTTAATGAGATGGTGGAAGTGGCCTTAGGCTGTCTGTAACCAGCCGGTTTAACACTAATTAGCGGAATTTCTAGTATGTCACTTGCCAGTAATAAAATGTTTTATGTTTCGTGGGAAGCCTTCCACCGTGCTACCAAAGAGCTAGCGCGTCAGCTGCTGGGGCAGGAATTTAATGCCATTGTCGCGGTCAGTCGTGGCGGTTTAGTGCCCGCGGCTATTATCGCGCGTGAGTTAAATATCCGCGTGTTGGACAGTATCTGTATTGCCAGCTACAACCATGATCAACAAGGTCGCTTAAGTGTACTAAAAGATGCTCATCTAGAGGATTCTGCGCAGCTGTTGATCGTTGATGATCTGGTTGATACCGGTGAGACGGCGAAAGCCTTGCGTGAGCGTTTCCCCAAGGCCTGCTTTGTGACCGTCTACGCGAAACCGCAAGGTAAGCCATTAGTCGATCACTATGTGACCGATATTGAGCAAGATACCTGGATCCAATTGCCCTGGGACATGGAGCTTGCCTACAGTAAACCCTTGGTGGAAGGCGGTTAATCTTGTATGGGGTGAGCAATAGCTTACCCGATTAGTTGAGCATGGTCGTTACTTGGTTACGTCATGTCGCCTTAGCTATTACGATATTAAAAAACCAGCGAAACGCTGGTTTTTTGCTATTAAGCTTTGCGGCTTACAAGCTGTCTGGCTGGTTATTGCTGATAAAGCTTAGTGGCAATAAACAGTGCTTCCGTTTTCTCGCGCGCCCAAGGTGTTTTTCGTAAAAACGTTAAGCTGCTTTTAATGGAGGGATCTTTTTTAAAGCAGTTAATGTCGATTTGCTGTGCCAATTTCGCCCAGCCATAGTGCTCGACTAAGGCGGTAACAATTTGCTCTAAGGTGAAACCGTGCAGAGGGTTGTTTGCTTGTGTCATGCTTAATCTCAAAAAAATAGCCACAATATGCTGTGGCTATTTTAGCATTAAATTTGCTATGCGGGCGTTATAAACGTTCTAAAACAGCCTGCGTAAAGTCAGTGGTACCAAAACTACCGCCTAAATCACGGGTAGTCCGATCGCCAGACGCAATCACATCGCTAACGGCAGCTAAGATTTTCTCGGCTTTATCTTTCATTTCTAAGTATTCTAGCATTTGAATCGATGCCAGAATCACTGAACTTGGGTTAGCCAGATTTTTGCCAGCAATATCTGGTGCACTGCCATGTACCGCTTCAAAAATTGCGCAGTCAGCACCAATATTCGCGCCTGGCGCCATACCTAAGCCACCCACTAAGCCAGCACACAGATCAGATAAAATATCACCAAACAGGTTAGTGGTGACAATAACATCGAATTGTTGTGGATTCATCACCAGCTGCATACAGGTGTTATCAACAATCATTTCTTGCGTTTCGATATCTGGGTAGTTTTGCGCCACTTCGCGAGCGGTTTTTAAAAACAAGCCTGAGGTTGATTTTAAAATATTAGCTTTATGTACGATGGTGACTTTTTTGCGTTTTTCACGACGCGCGGTTTCAAAAGCAAACTCCGCAATACGACGCGCACCTTCTTTCGTTACAATACTTGAAGCCTGTGCGGTTTGACCATCTTCAGAGACGATTTGGCCATGGCCTGAGTACATCCCTTCGGTATTCTCACGGATGGTAATAATATCGATGTTCTCGTAACGTGCTTTGGTGCCTTTAAAAGAAATCACTGGCCGCACATTCGCGTATAAGTTGAATTTTTTACGTAAGGTCACGTTAATCGAGGTGAAGCCTTCACCGACTGGCGTGGTTAATGGGCCTTTTAAGGTGATCTTATTCCGGGCTATCGCATCTAAGGTGGCTTGCGGTAAAAGCTCACCGGTTTTTTCCAGTGCTGTTAAACCAGCATCAACATATTCGTAGTTAAAATCGCAGCCAGCTTTCTCCAGTACCTGAATAGCGGCTTCAACAATACTTGGGCCAATGCCATCACCTTTAATGACGGTAATCGTTTGCTTGCTCATGGGGATCCTTAGCGTGAATATTTCTGAAATTTATAGTCAGGCGCATGCCTGAAGGCAAGCTGATTATAGCGTTTTAGCCACTTTTAAGCCAGTTTGCCGCCGTTTTAACTATCACGATAATCTTATAGGCAATATAAATAGCATGAATAGTGGTGGCTGCCACTAACTTAATAAGGGTCATTCGTTAACGGATAATAAAGTTGTTGGCAATTCAGTAACTCGTGCTGCCAATAGTGTAATGCTTGTTGTGGTAAAGGCAGGTATTCGGCCACACGTTGTAATAACTGTTGACTACTTTGCTGGGCGCTAGGGTAACAAAAAACGCTAAAGGTGAGCTGCCAACACAATCTCAAAAAAACACCCAGTAGCTCGTGATAGGACAGCGTATGGCCTGCTTTGGGTTGTTGATACTGACACAATACGGCAAACGCCCACTCATCTAATTGATAATGCTTTAACAATGCTGCGCTCAGACGTTGACTGCGCACCGGTTCTAGTAAGTATTGCTGACAAAGCTGTCCCAGTAGTAATTGGTTTTGCTGCATTTTACTCAGGGGAACGGCTTGCAAGCTGGGGTGATGCCACAACGGGGTACTGCAGCAGGCGGCAATTAACCCGGCTTGTTGCACGCTAATAGGCTTAGGTAAATAGCGTCCCAACAGGGTTATGCTAAATTGTAAGCTATGTTGTAACTGTAATAACCAGCGATGTTGAGTCGTATTTTGCAGTTGCAGATAGTGTAGTACCTCTGCTCTGGCTATGGCGTAAGGAAGCTGCTCTTGCCCAAACATGGCTAAGGCATGCCGCAAGCGATGAACCAGTGTTTGCCGGCGATTACTGCTGCTGGCATTGTCCAATAAAAATGGGATCAGTACAGGGTGTTTTTCAACTAACCTCAGTTGTGCCTCGAAATCATGATAACTCAGCTTTGTTAAAAGCGAATTTGCAATCAGGCTGCTGGGGGTGGGGATCTCCTGCTCGTAAATTGCTGGCACTACGGTTTTTGTCAACCAGCCAGCGACGGGTAGAGTGGCCGGTGGTAACATTTGTAGCTCGGTTAAATAGAGTGGGGTGAGTTGCTCAGCCATTTTTTGCTGCTCATGCCAATATTGTAAGGCTTGAACCTGATCAGCATCCGCATCACAGATTAACCAGTGCCGTTCCTCGGCGTCTATTGCTATTCTGCCAATGACATATAAGTGAGGTGCAAGTTGCGCTAAGAGATTTAGCTGCGATAGGGTAAATTCATCATTAAGCTGACTAATATTGTCAGCGAACACCTGTTCTAATGTGTTTGTCTGGTGATGGTCAGGCAGGAGTTGCGCTGTAATCTTTAACGCGAGCGTTAACAAAGGGCTATCTTGGTGAACTTGCCAGACCAAGCGTTTTTGCTGCTGATGATAAGTACCTGCTAAAACGCTGGTGAAAACGCCACCGCTTTGCTGGCTTTTAAACAGCGCAGCAAGTTGCAGTGCCGCAGGCTGTTTACTATGTGCAGTGGCACAGCTCGCCAACAGAACACAGCCGCCTAAAATATCCCTACGAGCTTTTGGCCAGTTTTGCAGTCGACTCCATAGCGCTAGCAGTGTCCAGCATTTAATAGCTCTAGCGACTTTTGAATCAGTTTCTTTCGCAGTAAAGCCGAGTTGCGCAACCGCCGCTGCAAGGTGCTCATCGGCAAGTTGTTGTAACTGAGTATTGATTTCTTTGCTTAGCTGCAAACAATGCTGCAGTTGCTCCGCGGTTTTGGCCTGCTGTAAAGCGATAACTAAATTGGCGAGCTGCTGATAACAGCCTAACCAATTACTGACGAGATCTGGCATTGGGTTGCAGCTCCAGATAACGGTTAATCGCAACCTCTCCTATACTGGCTAACTGGCGATCAATAAACAGCAGGGCGGTGCATTCGTCTGCAGTGGTAATGCCGTCTGCGGCTTTGCGGTGAGTTCGATAGTAAAATAATTGATATACCTGTCCTTCGTGCCGATAGGCTTCAGTAATATCTGGGCTACCTAGGCGATTAATCAAGTATTCCTGCGAGATCGGCTTTGCAGGGTTAAGGCGTTGAATAAATTTAGTGTTAAAAGCCTCTCTGTCCTGCCAATTCATTTGAGCCGGATTATCTGGATAAAAGCGCAGTACTAACAAGGTACTGAGTAAGTAAACACCGATTCCGACCAGTAGCCAAAGCAAAATTTTCATTTTCATCGTCGGTTACATTGGCTCCATTAAACGCAGATCTTGCATATTTAGCCCTAATTCTAAGTTTGTTTGCAATGCAAGGATCTGCGTGTAAATAAGAATATCTTGCTTATGCGCGCTAATTTTTTGACTGAGTTTTTTCGGACAGTCAGGATGTTGTAGTGCTTCATTTAAACTGCGGCCCAGTGCCATAAATTCTAAAGCACTTTTTGGGCCAATTCCTGTAACACCAGGGATATTATTGGTGCTGTCACCGACTAAGCTCCACCAGCTAATTAATTGCTCGGGCTGTACGCCAAACTTTTCTTTTACCACTGCCTTACTAATAAATTGCCGTGCGAAAGCATCGTAAACCAGTACGCCGTGAGCCAGCAGCGGCAGATAACCTTTATCGGTTGAAATAATTACAACCTCTTGTTGATGTTGGCGCAATTTACTGGCAATAGTAGCGATAACATCATCGGCTTCGTATTCGTCTTGCTTAAAACATCGCACGCCACTTTGTTCGATTTCACTGATCAGTTGTGGCAGTGCTTCAGCTAAAACCTCTGGCATCGGTTTACGGTTAGCCTTGTACAATGGGCAAAGTTGCTGGCGCCATAGGCTGTGCTGGCCATCAAAAACCATTAGGGCATGGCTAGGTAACAGTTCATGCCGTAATTTGGCCAAAGCTTGGATTAACATTTGCCGAGTGTTACTGATAATTTGTTGTCGAGTGCTGGCGGCGACCTCCTCTGCTAATGGCAGATAAGGCCGCTCCTGCACGGCATATAGCCGTCGGATCAGGTTCAGCGCATCGATCAGTATCACTTTCGCCATAAGTTATTGTTCAATCCGGTAGCAGGGTTCATATTTAGTGCCAGGCAGTTTCATTCTGCCCTGATCCACAAAGGCCTGTAAGAGTTTGTCCATTAATTGCATCAGCTTTGGTTCACCACTTAGAATAAAAGGGCCCTGCTGCCGAATAGCTCTAATGCCTTCGTCTTTAACATTTCCTGCGACAATACCTGAGAAAGCACGTCGTAAGTTGGCGGCTAGTTTGGCTTTGTCTTGAGTGAGGTGCAAGTCCAGTGCGGCCATATTCTGATGGTTTGGGATAAAAGGATGTTGGAAGTCAGGTGCAATATCTAAAGTCCAATTAAAGTGATAAGCATCTCCTACCGATTTGCGGTATTGCCTCACTTCCTGACAGCCTTGTTTGAGCTTTCTGGCGACCTCAGCAGGATTATCAATGATAATGTCCAGTAAATCTAAAGCCGTTTTACCTAGCGTCTGCTCGATAAAATGCGCGATCTCATTAAAATAAGCTGCGCTACTGGCTGGTCCGGTTAAGATGATTGGCAATTTTTGCTCTGCGTTCCGCGTATCGAGCATAATGCCGAGTAAATACAGTAACTCTTCCGCTGTACCTGCGCCACCTGGAAAAATAATAATACCATGCGCGACCCGCACAAAAGCTTCTAACCTTTTCTCAATATCGGGCAATATCACTAATTCATTAACAATGGGGTTGGGCGGCTCGGCGGCGATGATACTTGGCTCTGTTAAGCCAAGGTAGCGACCTTGTCGTATACGTTGCTTACTGTGACCAATAGTGGCTCCTTTCATCGGGCCTTTCATCGCACCCGGACCGCAACCAGTGCAAATGTTCAAACCGCGCAAACCCAGTTGATAGCCAACTTCTTTAGTATAGTTATACTCCGCTTCACGAATAGAGTGCCCTCCCCAACACACGATCATGTTTGGCTCACTGGTCGCATCGATGACTCTGGCATTGCGCAAAATATCAAAAACACTATGGGTCAGATGGGCACTATTATTTAAATCGAGCGGATTACACTCGCCGCCATGACGGGTATGGTAGAACAAGATATCGCGCAATACGGCAAAAAGATGCTCATGGATACCTTTGATAATTTGGCCATCGACAAAGGCACTTGCGGGAGGATTGTTGAGTTCAATTTTAATACCGCGCTCGCGCGCCAGTAAGTTAATAGAAAAATCTCGATATTGATCGTAAATTTCAGCAGAACTGTCAGTATGACTGCCTACGTTCAGTACGGCCAGAGCACAGTTACGAAATAACTGAAAAGCAGCCTGTTGTGTATTTTGTTGTAACCGTTCTACTTCAAGCTGCGAGAGTAAATCCATAGCACCCAATGGGTTAAGATGCACTTGCATCGGCAATCTCCTTAATTGTGTTGCCGGCAGTCGCGTTATTATTTCAATGAAATGCGATCCCTGCCGTCTTTTTTGGCTTGATATAAGGCTTCATCAGCACGGTCAAACGCCTGTCTTGGGGTGTCATCAGGTAACAGCTGAGTGGCGCCAAATGAAATAGTTATAGGAACACTTTGATTTTTAAATTTAAAGGGGATTTTTTTAATTTTTTCTCTTAATAAATTCAGCGGTTCAACGAGTTGCTTCAGGTTCGTTTCTGGCATGAGAATCACAAATTCTTCGCCACCATAGCGAGCAATAAAATCAGTTTGGCGAATAGATTGTTGCAACGCTTTAGCTATGACTTTTAACGTTTTATCGCCAGCACTGTGACCATAGTTATCATTAATATTTTTAAAATAATCAACATCGCCAACGATAATACAAAGTGGTGAACCAAAGCGTTTAGCACGTTTAAACTCTAAGTTTAAACGTTCATCATAGGCCGCGCGGTTGGGAATGCCGGTTAGCGTATCTCGTAAACTACGGAAATTTTGTTCGGTTAAGCGATCTTTGAAGCTTAGCGCTTCTTGCTCTAACTCTTTGACCCGTTTTTCCATGCCCATCAAGGTTAAGTGGATTTTTGCACGCTCTTCTTTTTCGATGCGTTCTTTTTCTTTTAACGACAGCGTCAGGTCATTCATTTTGTTAATCACGAGCAATTTTAGCTGCTCCAACGACTCGGCATGTTCAGTTTGCTGCCCTAAATGCGCAATTTGGCCTTCAATTTTCTGATTAAGTTCCGCGAGTTTTTGTTGGACCTTACCTGAGTCTTGTAAGGTTGCTTCAACCGCTTGTTGTACGCTATTTAACGCTTCATTTAGTTTGATTAAAAAGCTTTCGGCAGATAAGCGCTCTTCATTAATCCCATGTACGATGATACTAATGGTTCTTAAGCAAGCGTCTAATAGGTTCTCAATGCTTAACTGAGTCATTAAACTTGATTTTATCTGATCAACCTCAACCGCATATTTACCCGTGAAAGTCAGTTCACTCAGCAGATTGTTTAGCTCTAGCGTGATCTGGCGACAAATATGCGCATAGCGCTCGTCATCTTCTGGCGGTGCATCTTGCTGCTGTTTTGCTTTTAGCGCTAGCTGATAGAGTTGAGTGAGGTTACTGAGTTGCGGCAGAAAAGCATGCAGCGTTGCGGTAGGTTGCTCGACCGAGGACAACAGTTGGCGCAAATCACGCCTTAACTGGTCGGGTAATCCTCGTTGCTGTTGCAAGATTCGACCCGCTTGGGTGAGATCTTGTTGTACTTGACGAATATCTTGTTGCTGCTTTTTTTCCAACAGCTGCAGACTGTTGCTGGTTTCTTCAATAAAAGGGATGAGTTTTTCTAGATCGCTATTTTTAGCCAATTCGGTGCGTAATTTGGCCAACCTATTATCCAGCTCTAAATCTATCCCTTTGCAGAGGAGTGATAAGCGTAAAACAAATTGTCCCAACAACTTAAACTGATTTTCGTAAGTTCGCTCTAAGGTTTTGCGAGCCATAACGGCTTCATTCAGTTGTTGTTTAAGGTCTAGTTGCAATTGGACCACCTGCTCTAACGCACAGAAGATGTATTTTTTAAGTATATCCTTACAATCGGTATTTAAGGTAGCAAATAGCCAAAACTTTATAAAAAAAGCGAGCTGTAAGCTCGCTTTGCGTAAGGTTATTTTTTATCTAAGCTGTTCTTACTTTGTTAAGTAGTAAGGTAACCAGCTTGTTTCTTCATTTGGGGTAAGATATTGCATTTTCGGTTCCATAATCATCAGCGCCTGTAGTTGGGAACAACAAGCTAGGCTATTAGAACAAAAAAAACACAAAAATGAAAGTGCTTATGTAATCTTACCGTATGGGTTACAGGTTTGTCTGTCACGCTGTCGTGATAATATTATTGTCTACTTAAACGGATATTTGGCGCGGTGTAAGGCTCACTGCTACGTAAAGGGTTGATATCGAGTCCCCCCCGGCGAGTGTAGCGCGCATAAACCGCCAAGAAATCTGGCTTAGCGGTTTGCCAGATGTCCATATAGATCCGTTCAATACATTGTTCGTGAAATTCATTATGGCTTCTAAAACTGATTAAATACTTTAGCAAAGCCTCATGGGATATCGCTGTGCCGCGATAATGAATAAAAATGCTGGCCCAGTCAGGTTGTGAAGTAATTAAGCAATTTGATTTTAGTAAGTGTGAATGCAGCTTTTCTTCTACGTTGCCGCGCTCGGGCGTCATAGCCAATAGACTAGGATCATACTCGTATTGGTCAATATCTATATCGAGTTCATCGATACAAATACCAGGGATCCAAGTTGGCTGAAATGTCATAATCTCACTGACATTGTGTAAGCTCACTTGTACTGTTTTACCGGCACAGACACTTAAGTCATGTTGTAAGGCTTGATACACTTTTCCTAAATCAGCAAAGCGACTTTGGTTAAAGCTATTTAGATAGAGTTTAAACGATTTTGACTCGATTAAATTGGGGGAGTTATAGGGCACAACGAAAGTGGCTAGTGCAACCATCGGTTTGCCTTTGGCGTTTAACCAAGAGAGTTCATAGCCGTGCCAGATGTCTTGGCCAACAAAGGGTTGAGACTCTGCTTTCAGGCCTAAGGATTGGCGACCCAAGCTACGGGGGACCTGCTGTAATAAAGACGGCGTATAGTGGTCAATATAGTCAGTAATTTTGCCGAGGCTAAGGTCGGCGAGTACGTCGGCGTGGCTTTTTGTCATTTCGTTGTCTTTTTAGTTACAATACCCGTATATCTTACCATAAGTGATACGGGGAGTAGAGGTGTCAATCCAACAAGCCTACGCAAATTTTATCGAGCAAAGTCTGAGCTGGCATCAGGCGCAACAATTACCCATGGTAACCTGGGCAGATCCGGCCAGTCCATCACCCTGTCAGCAGCAATGGTTAACCGCAGAACAGGTGAGTTGGTTACCAGTAACGCAACAACCTGCGGCTGACTTTAGCAATGTTGAACATGCTCTGGACATGACGTTACATGATGATATAAAAGCATTTTATAGCAGTTTTTATGGTGCAAATTTGGCTGCTGTGCACCCACGTGGTCAGTTAGCCTTATTAATGCCTTGGAATCAGGACGATCTGGCTCGGCTGCAAGAAAACATCATTGGACATATTTTAATGAAACGGCGTTTAAAGCAACGTGAAACGGTTTTTTTTGCAGTCACTGATGATGAAAATATTATGTTATCGGTACTCAATAGCACAGGAGAGATCTTTCTGGAACATGTGGGCAAAGAAGTGCAAGAGCAGGTTGCGGAGAATCTGGCAGCCTTGCTGTCCAGCTTAACACCCTTAGCTTATTCTCCATTATTTGACTGACATTCCCAAGCGATATTACTGACTAACCGGCAAGCATCACACCGAAAATCGAATAACTCTGCCATGGGATCATGTAAGCGCCAGTTGCCATTGCAGCTGGGGCAGGTTTTGAGTGATTCTTTACTGCAATCCTTACTGCTGCCGCTGTACAGCGCATAATAGATGGGCAGGTTGTTTGTTTTACCAAGCTGGCGAGCCAACTTTCGCCCCATGCGATTGAGTTGACTATGCAGTTGTTGCAGGCTGTTTTCAGCCACTTTGTCGAGTACTCGCTTTTCTTGCAGTTGAATTTCATCCAAGGCTTGAAATTGTAGCTGCCAACGAATGAGGGCTTCATGATCGTTCTCGGTTGATTTTAACCAGTAGAGTGGCACAGGTTGTAGGCTATCTGCGCAGCGCACAGGCGAGCAGGTATCGGCAAAACTAGTAAAGATCACCAAGCGTTCAGGTAAATGTTGACACGTTGCTTGAGATAACAAGTCTTGACCCAGAAGCTGCAGTTGTGGGTAGCCTAAACCTGCTTGCTGCAGTTGTTGTTCTGCCAATCGCCCTTTAGGGCTATGATAGCGAGGTTGGAGTGCTGAGTGTTCAGGAATGACAATCCGGCTGATAAAAGCGTCTTGTTGCCAAGCCGTGGGAAACTCGCGGCCAATCACCTGACCATTAAAAATCAATGCTTCAATATACTTCCGTATAGCTTGCTCTGCGGCGCTAAGCTGGGTATCTGCGATAATTTTAAAGCGAAGTTCAGCCAGAAACATGTTGCTGCTCTAACAACGCCAGTAAGCGATCTAACTTTTGTTCGATGCGATTAAGTTGGCTAGTTAAAGATGCGGGGTTGTCGACAGACAAATTGCTAGCCTGCTCTTCGATGCTGTTATCGTCGATGAGCTGTTCAGTCAGTTGTCGCCATTGTTGGTAGGCTCTGAATAATTCCGGCGCACTAAGCTGCCCAGTTAAGCGTGCTTTAAACAAGGCAAGATTAGGTTGTTTACCTTCTTGTTTTAATCGGTTTGCGGTTTGCTGTAAAAGTGCTAATGCGGTTGCCATGTGTGCGTCAACTTCACGAATAATAAGCTAAATTTAGCATTGATTTAGCATGTAAGGAAGTATGAGCTTTCTAAACTCATGATAATAAGCATATTAACTTTTGCTCTGGAGGTTTAAACCTTACATTGAAAGCAAGGTTTAGACCCGCTTTAATGTAGTAGCTTATTTAGCTCATCGATGACTTCAACCCAATCTGAGTCAGCTCGCCAAGCTTCCTGTAAAAAACTCGCTTGCGCTGGATTCCAAAATGCGGCTTTAGCGAGCTCTGTCCCCGCAGGGAGTTTATGTTCCTGAATAAAGCGGTCAATGGCTGCAGGCTCATTATCTAAGCCTAATTGTGCGAATAAGGTGCTTAATGTATGTTCACTAGTATCCATCGGTAAATTCCACTTGGCTATACTGACGTTTAAGCATAGCTGAAGATTGACGGTCAGTTAAATCTTAACTTGGCAAGCCGACATGACGCTGCTATTGTGAATAAAAAAGCAACAATAACAGGTATATTATGCTAGCTCATCTTCAAGACTTTGAACCTTCAAAACTAAAAGCAGCGTTATTGGGCGGTGAAGATCTCAAGCTTGCTGCATCTTTATTGTTTCAGTCTTACCATGATGATCCTTTGTTTACTGAGATTTTTCGTGTGTCAGCACCGGGATATGAAGCCAGATTGCGCTCGGCGATTCGGGAGGAGCTCAATACCTTTTGGCAAGCTGCACAACCTAATATTGGCTTATTTTATCATGAGCAACTGCTCGGGGTGGCGTGTGTCGTGGGGCCCGATTCTGGTATCGGCGCTAGCCGGCTCTGGCATTGGCGATTAAAAATGTTACTCACAGCCGGTTATGTTTCTACCCAACAATTATTGCAAAAAGAGCAGAAAATTCATGCCGCCATGCCAGCAAAAGCCTATCATATGTTAGCCTTCATTGCGGTGGCGCCTAAATATCAGCACGCAGGATTGGGGCACTATCTTATGCAAGCGGTGGATTCTTTGGTTGATGAGGATCCTGACTCTGCTGGCATAGGCGTATTTGTCACCTTGGATAAATATAAACCTTTCTTTGCGGATGATCATTATGAGCAAGTTAGCGAATTAGTCTTTGGCTCAGTTAGCGGAAGCTTAATGTTTCGAGCAAAAAAATTGAAAAATAGCTAAACAGGGCCGATAAAATGCGTAAATTTGCTTCTTTTCGTGCTTTTTATCCTTACTATCTGCAAGAACATCAAAATCCACGCTGTCGAGCGATGCACTATATTGGCAGTACTCTTGTTTTACTGCTACTCGTTTGGATCATTTTTAGCAGTCATTGGCTTGTTCTGTTCAGTGTACCTTTGGTCGGTTATGGTTTTGCTTGGATAGGGCATTTTGCATTTGAACACAATAAACCCGCTACCTTTGCGTATCCTGTTTATAGCTTGATAGCGGATTGGGTGATGTATAAAGACTTTCTTACCGGCCAGCTTAGCGCTAAGTTAACCCAAGCAAAGGTCGATGCCCTTTAGATTCGGTGCGGGGGTAAGTTAAAGTGAGCGAGGCGTAATCCCTGCAAGGTTAGTTCTGCTTGATAACGGCTTTCGCCATCACTACTAAAATCGACCTGATAATGGGTTAACCAGCGCCGACGCTGATTAAGCTTAGTAAAACGGTGACCAATTCTACCGCATTCTAAAAACTGCAGCTGCTGTTGCTTACATAATTGCTTCGCTAACAAAATAGCACGTTCATCTTGTTGCCGCTGAAGCCAAAATCCGTAAACAATACTTACCAGCAAAAGTAATAACCAAATCGTTGTCATTTCAACTCCTCTTTAACGCCATAATGGCGATTCAACGACGGTTTTACAAGACCTTGCTTTGGGCTTTGCCCATGACGACATTGCTAAACCGTCAAATTCGCCTTCTGCCAGCTTTTAGTTATAAAATACTGCGATAAGTATGGGAGAGATTATGTCAGAGCACGTTAAGGTCTTACTGCTTGAGCTTGAAGCCGCTTTGTTAAAAGACAATTTATGGAGTGAAACGCCACCTGCAGCAGCGGCTTTAGCCAGCACGGCGCCTTTCTGCTGCGATACCATGCCTTTAGAGCATTGGCTACAATTTGTGTTTATACCAAAAATGCAGCAGCTTATTGCTGCAGGTATGCCTTTACCCGCTAGCATTGCAATTTTACCGCTGGCAGAGCTGGTGTATGCAAGTAAGCTATCAACGGTAAGCAACGTACTTTTCATTATTAAAAGGTTAGAGCAGTGTCTAAACCAGCCCTAGAATCTGAGTCTATAACGAGCTTTGACGTTGCAGTCCCTCCTTTAACCATCTTATATCAGGATGATTATTTGGTGGTGGTGGATAAACCCAGCGGTATGTTAGTGCATCGTTCTTTTTTAGATAAATACGAGACCCGTTTTGTGTTACAGAGCTTACGTGATCAACTGGGGCAACATGTATATCCGGTGCATCGCTTGGATCGGCCGACTTCAGGTGTCTTGGTTTTTGCTTTATCCGCGGACATCGCTAGGGTGTTATCACAGCAAATTGAAGCAGGGTTATGGCAAAAAGGCTATCTTGCCGTAGTGCGGGGTTATCTGAAAACGGCAGGTATCTTAGATTATCCGTTAAAAGAACAACATGATGCTATCGCGGATAAATTTGCCAAAGTAGACAAGGCCGCGCAGTCCGCCATTACCCGCTATCAACCTTTAGCTTATGTCGAGTTACCCTTTGCGGTCAGTCGTTATGCAACGGCACGCTATAGTTTAGTGGCCTTGCAACCACTGACGGGGCGCAAGCATCAGTTAAGGCGACATTTGGCACATTTGCGCCATCCGATAGTCGGTGATACCAGTCATGGCGACGGTAAGCATAATGCGTTATTTCGTGAGAAATTTGCCAATGATCGCTTATTACTCTGTGCCTATAGCTTGCAACTGCCGCACCCAGTGACGGGAGAATTAATCAAACTCTATGCCGGTTTAGCGGAGCTAGCCAGCTTATTTGAACGGCTGGGCTGGTCAACAGACAGCATTTTTTATCAACACTTTTTTGACACATTTTTGGAGCTTAAGTCATGCAAAAAATCGCAGTAATGGTGGGCAGTGTTTATGGCGGTGCTGAATATGTCGCTGAGCAAGCGTTACCGCTATTAGAGCAAAAAGGTTATCAAGTGCAGTGGTTTCAACCTGCAGCCTTAGATGAAGTCGTTGCCTTTGCTGCTGATTATTGGTTATTGATCAGTTCAACTACGGGGCAAGGTGATATTCCGGATAATTTGTTTCCTTTTTTTGCGGAATGTCGGGATCGTTTTCCTTTGTTAACGGGCAAGAAATTTGCGGTGCTGGCGCTGGGTGATAGCAGTTACGGAGAGACGTTTTGTGCTGCGGGTCGTCAGTTATTTGAATTAATGACCGAATTACAAGGTGAAGCCTTAGCGCCTATGTTAGAAATTGATGCAGGGGAAACCTTACAAGCAGAAGATGTTGCGCTACCCTGGCTAACGCAACATTTTTAAAATGTTCTTTTACGAATTATTTTAACAATACTTATCCAATTTCCGGTAGCTGCGAGCGCCTGCAGCTTGTAGCGCCGGATCATAATGGTCGGCAAAACGGCCACACCATAGTGCTGTCGCACCACAAACTGCTGCAGGCATCACTAATAGGTTAAGGAAGGGCAGCATACTGCAAATGGCCACTGCACTCCCAAAAGAGAGTGTTAAGGCAGGCGCTTTTTTCAGTTCAGATCTTAACTGAGCAAAACTCACTTGATTATTATCAAAAGGATAGTCTAAGTACTGCAAAGTATAAAACCATGCACTGCAAGCAAACCATAATAATGGTCCAATAACAGGGATAAACCAGCAAAGTATAAATAAAAACACTACGCGTGGCAGGATATACCAGAGTTTTTGCCATTCTCGGCTTATTGCTGCAGGTATGGTTTGGATGAAACCTTGTATGCTGATCTCTGCGGGGGTTCTACCACTTAGTAGCGCTTCAGTTTTTTCACTTAACAGTCCGTTAAAAGGCGCGGCAATAATATTGGCAATTAGGGTAAAGCTATAAGCAAAGCTGATCAGTACAGACATAATGCCCAACGGGATCAACAGGTATTCCAACCAAGCCAACCAACTAGGCAGCATGCTTTGCGTTGCTGAGATGAGCTGCTGCATTAACTGCCAGAGCCAGATAAAAGCAACACTAAATAAAACAAGATTGATCAGCAAGGGCATAACTACAAAACGTTTTAGCCCTTTTTTGCATAACAACGAAAAGCCCGTTAAAAGATAGCCCATGACCTATTCTCCTCTTTAATACGTCGATGAATTATATCGCCTATCGCCTATCGCCTATCGCTTATCGCATTGAGTTATTGAATTAATACGTAACCAAATATATCAATTTTAAACCTTCATCTTGGTGTTCTGACCGGAAAAGCTATAAAGCAGCTCTTAGTTAATGGTAAAATAGAAACAAGTTTAAAAATGATTCTTCTTCTTAACCCTATTAGAGGTGATTTATGTCGGCGTGGTTTGCTGAGCTCTTTGTCGCTGTGGAATTTACGGTAACCTTGTTGTTGTTGGTCACTACCTTAGTAGCAGCTATTTGCGCTATTGTTGTACCAAAGGAGTTAACTGCTGAGCAGCGTTTTGAGAAACGTCTAGAATATACCGTATTTGCCATTGGCGCGGCGGTGTTACTAGCGCTAGTGCTATTTGCTCCACGCTAATAAAAAGATTTGTAGTAATGCCGGCCATACCTACAGGTGATGCCGGCATTATTTATTTCTGCAAGCGCTATTATTCGTCAATACTTCGCAGTAGTGCATTAATGCCTACTTTTGCTCGTGTTTGCGCATCCACTTTTTTCACAATGATGGCGGCATACAAGCTGTGGCTACCATCTTTCGATGGGATAGTACCTGGTACCACCACTGCGCCCGCAGGCACGCGACCATAAGTGATCTCGCCGGTTTCCCGATCGTAAATACGGGTGCTTTGGCTGATATAAACGCCCATCGACAACACAGCGCCTTCTTCAACAATGACGCCTTCAACCACTTCAGAGCGGGCACCGATAAAACAGTTATCTTCGATAATCGTAGGGTTAGCTTGCAGGGGTTCTAATACACCACCAATACCTACGCCACCGGATAAATGCACGTTCTTACCAATTTGGGCGCAGCTTCCTACGGTAGCCCAGGTATCAACCATCGAGCCTTCACCGACATAGGCGCCGATATTAACGTAAGAAGGCATTACCACCACATTTTTACCAATATAGCTGCCACGACGCACAGCAGCAGGCGGCACTATCCGAACGCCATCCGCGCGAAACTGCGCATCTGTGTAGTCTGCATATTTCATCGGCACTTTATCGAAAAAGCGGTTTTCAGCGCCATCCATAACAGCGTTGTCGTTAATTCTGAATGACAATAATACGGCCTTTTTTAACCACTGATGGACAACCCATTCCCCCGCAATTTTTTCAGCGACGCGCACTGTGCCGTTATCCAGCATCTGTAGCACTTGCTCAACGGCCTGTTTGATCTCGGCAGAAACCGTTTTTGGGGTTATATCAGCACGTTGTTCAAATGCACTTTCAATCAAGTTTTGTAAATCAGACATCGGTATCTTTAGCCTTCTGTTTGCTGTGAGAGTTGTTCAATCAGACTACGTTTTAACTGACTTTGTTGCTCAGCGGTTAAAGCATCGTCTTGATCGTTTGATATTAAGAAAAAATCTTCGGCGCGTTCGCCAATGGTGGTAATTTTCGCAGCATGAATATTAACGCCACATTGCTGAAAGACTTGGCCAATGTCGTACAGTAAACCAGGTGTATCCAGCGCGGCCATTTCTAACATTGTGCGATGCTTGGTATTACCGGGTAAAAACACCACTTTAGGCGGCACGGAAAATTGGCGCATTTGTCGTGAGAGGCGCGGCTTTTGTCTAGAAAAGTCGGGTTTACCCGTAATAAATTGCTCTAGCGCTTTTTTAATGCTTTGCTGGCGCGATGGCGAGGTCACGGCCTCACCATTTTGCTCAAGTACCACAAAGGTATCCATGGCGTAACCATCTTTGTTGGTCATAATCTGCGCATCAAAGATGTTCACTTTTTTGCTATCCAGTGCTGCTACCATACGGGCAAACAGTCCTGGTTGATCTTTAGTATAAACAAATACTTGGGTGCCACCTTTAATCGGTGCTTTACTGACCAGCACTAAGGGTTCATCCGAGTTTTTATGTCGTAAGATATGCTCGCAGTGCCAAACTATCTGTTTTGGACTATAGCGGGCGAAATAATCTGCTTTAATCCGACTCCATAAATGCAGGATTTCGCTTTCGATAAAGGTTTGTTTCATTAATAGGGGGAGCGCTTCGGCTTGATTTTCTCGAATCAGATCGCGCAGATCCATGGGTTTTTCCAAACCGCGGCGAAAGGCTTTTTGCGTAGCTAAAAACAGCTCCCGTAATAACGAACCTTTCCAATCGTTCCATAAATTGTCATTGGTGGCACGAATATCGGCTAGCGTTAAACAATAAAGGTAATTTAGTCGAGTTTCATCTCGTACTTTTTCCGCAAATTCAGCCACTACTTGTGGATCATGGATATCCCGCCGCTGGGCGGTCACCGACATCAATAAATGATGTTCGACCAGCCAGGCAATCAGTTTGCTGTCAAATTCACTCAACTTGTGCAGCTTGGCAAACTCGCGCACATCCATTGCGCCTAATTCTGAGTGATCGCCGCCGCGACCTTTGGCAATATCATGGAAAATACCCGCTAGATATAACAGCTCCGGTTTTTCCATTCTTTTGACAATATCAGTACAAAGAGGGAATTCACTTTCATGCTCGGGTAAGCTGTATTTATACAGATTTTTTAGCAAGCGATGGGTGTGTTCATCCACTGTATAGGCATGAAACAAATCAAACTGCATCTGGCCTTCGATATTACGCCACTGCGGTAAATAGGCCGCCAGAATACCGTAGCGATGCATCAGGGTGATGGCTTTATCCATACCGCGCGGATGGCGCAGCAAGCTTAAGAATAATTGACGGCAGGCTTCGTAATCTTGCAAATCACCCATTAAACGCCGCCGTACCTGGCGGATTAACCGAATAGTGGTAGAGTGCACACCGGTAATATTGGAGTTATTAGCAATATGCCAGAATAACCTCAGCAAGTTGTCGCGCCTTGCAAAAACGGCATTATCACTGGCTTTAATTAAATGGCCATGTAATTCAAAATAGTCATCTAACTGCGTGACTTTAACCTTTTGTTGCGAGTTTAAGATGCTGCCTTCAAAGTGCTGCAACAGCATTTCGTTAAGCTCGCTAACGCGTTGTACGGTGCGGAAAAAACGCTTCATCATGCGTTCAACTGAGGCCTTACCATCGGCTCCAAAACCCAATCGCTCAGCCGCGGCGGGCTGATAATCAAACAGAATACGGTTTTCATTGCGGCCAGCCTCGGCATGCAGGGCAAAACGCATCTGCCACAAGTAGGCTTCACACTCCATCAACTCTTGATATTCGTCTTCAGTTAGGTATTGGTAAGCCACTAATTCGCGCATGGTGCGGGTATTAAAGTGTTTTTTCGCGACCCAGCCGATAGTTTGAATATCTCTAAGACCGCCGGGGTTGGCTTTTAAGTTGGGTTCTAGATTGTATGCCGTACCATGATATTGCGCATGGCGTTGTTGTTGTTCGTGTCGCTTGGCTTGGAAAAAGGCCTGGCTACTCCAGAAGCTGTTATCCATCACAGCTTGTTGCAGCTCATTAAATAAAGTTTTATTGCCGGTCAGCAGGCGCATTTCTAACAGATTGGTGGCAATAGTGATATCGTCTTTACCCAAGCTAAGGGTTTCTTTGTAGGTGCGAACACTATGGCCTACTTCTAAGCGTAAATCCCACAACAAGGTAATAAAGCGCGAGATGTTTTCTTGCAGTGCACCACTTGGTCTTTTGTCGACTAACAACAATAAGTCTATGTCCGAAAACGGATGTAATTCACCTCGGCCGTAACCCCCTACTGCAATTAAGCTAATACTCTTATCTCTTGCAAGATCGCAATATAACCAGAGTTCCAGCAATACTTCATCAACAAAACGCGCACGCGCTTTCACTAGGGTATTGATGGGTTGGCTATGAAAAGCACGCGCTTGAAACTCTTGAAAATCAGCGAAGTGCTTTTTATAAGCGTCGAGGGAGTAATGTTCTGGCAGTGGGCGATTAAAACTCAGGGCCTGGGTCACAAGTTACTCCTCAATAGCGGGTTAGTCAGCGGTAACGATGCGCTCGATCGTATCGTCACTGCGTAAGGTTAAAATTTCGCAACCGGTATCAGTGACTAAGATGGTATGCTCAAACTGTGCCGATAAACTGCGATCTTTAGTCACGACGGTCCAGCCGTCTTTTAACAGTTTGCTATGTCGGCCACCGGCATTCACCATAGGTTCTATGGTCAAACACATACCACTTTTTAATACTTCGCCAGTGCCCGGTTTACCGTAGTGTAACACCTGTGGTTCTTCGTGAAAGACGGCACCGATGCCATGCCCACAATATTCGCGGACAATTGAATAGCTATGTTTTTCAGCGTGTTGTTGAATCGCAAAGCCAATATCGCCTAAACGCACACCATGCTTAACTTTTTTAATGCCCAGGTACATGGCTTCCTGCGTCACCTTGATCAGCCTTTCGGCTAAGATGCTCGGTTTACCGACGATAAACATTCTAGAGGTATCGCCATGATAGCCGTCTTTAATCACGGTAATATCAATATTGATAATATCGCCTTGTTTCAGAGGTTTATCGTTTGGAATGCCATGGCAGATCACTTGATTGACGGATGTGCAGATTGATTTTGGAAAGCCATGATAATTCAGTGGGGCAGGGATAGCCTGCTGCACATCGACAATGTAGTTGTGACAAATCGTATTGAGTTCATCAGTGGTAATGCCCGCTTGTACATGCGGTTCAATCATTTCAAGCACTTCGGCGGCGAGTCGACCGGCAATGCGCATTTTTTCGATTTCTGCCAAGGTTTTGATAGGTGCTGTCATGCCTGCTCTCTCAAATAAAACAATTTATACTCACATGTCCAATGATGTGGGGTATAAAAGGTTAGTGCTGTAAATTTACACAGATTATTGTGTTTGCGAGCTTACTATGGTATAAAGCGCGCCGCAATTTAGTATTTCGCATTGTACCCTAACTTATCATGATTGGTCTGTACCTTGAACAGAATTTATGGTGATAAGACATAACTGTCTTTGCGTTGCAGATTGCACTAACCTTAATTAAATAACACACATGCATCGACACATATTCCGGGGTGCTAAAGTACAACTTTAGTCGGCATATGGGATGCATGGAGGCCTAACCCCTTAACAGGAAAATATATCATGGCAAAAGTTTCTATGCGCGACATGCTCCAGGCGGGCGTTCACTTCGGTCACCAAACCCGTTACTGGAACCCAAAAATGAAGCCATTCATTTTTGGTGCTCGTAACCGTGTTCATATCATCAACTTAGAACAAACTGTTCCTATGATGAATGACGCTTTAGCGTTCATCCAGCAAGTAGCTGCAAAAAAAGGTAAAATCCTGTTTGTAGGTACTAAGCGCGCAGCCTCAGAAGCAATCAAAGAAGCCGCAACTAATGTCGACCAGTTCTACGTAAACCACCGCTGGTTAGGTGGTATGTTAACTAACTGGAAAACGGTGCGTCAGTCAATCAAGCGTTTAAAAGATCTTGAATCGCAAAGCCAAGACGGTACTTTCGACAAGCTGACTAAAAAAGAAGCTTTA
>CAZNXI010000036.1:0-21041 GCA_964577005.1 uncultured Rheinheimera sp. | reverse complement strand
CGCAGCCAAGCCAAGGCAGCCAAAGTGTCCGAAAATGAACACGCTGTTGTATCGCTAGCGGACACCACCACGAGCACAACCAAAACAAGTTATTGAATATTATAAAATTAAATATTGGCACGTAGCTTGTTTATCTATTGGCATCGGCAAAAAAGATTGATTACCGGAGCCATTATGGATAAGCGCATAACCCAAAAACCACAAAAGCTAAAACTCGCCATTACCGTAGGCGCAAGCCTCTGTCTGCTCGCACTGCTGGCAAGTCGCTGGCAAGCCAGCGCCACTGTCAGCGTTTTGCTACCCGTCAGCTCAGTCACCACCGCACTCGTGCAACAGCAGTCAATGCAAGAAAGCATCGCCCTGCGCGGCAATGTGCTGCCCCAGCAAACGGTATTTTTAGATGTAATTGAAGGCGGTAGGGTTGAGCAGCGCTTGGTGGAGCAAGGCAGCTATGTTGAACAAGGCCAGCCACTGGTACAACTGACCAACACCAATCTGCAATTAGATTTAATTAGCCGCGAAGCTCAGGTCACCGAGCAAATGAATTTTTTGCGTAATACGCAAATGACCATTGAAACCAATCGCTTAAATCTGCAACGCGATGTGCTGGATATCGAGTTTCGGATTGCCACCCTACAACGCAATCTGGCGCAAAGCGCCCCCTTGGTAAAAAGTGGCGTACTGGCGCAAGAGCAACTGCTTAACTTGCAACAAGAACTCACCTATCAACAACAACGCCTGGCGCTGACCAAAGAGCGCCAAGCGCAAGAAGAAACAATCCGGCAGTTGCAGTTACAACAATTAGCAGAAAGTGTGACCATGCTGACCAAAAACCTCGAGTTTGCTCGGCAGAACGTGCAAAACCTGCTGGTGAGAGCGCCCGTTAGCGGCTATTTAAGCGAGTTTAATGTCGAAACCGGCGAGTCACGTGCCCCAGGCAGCCGCTTAGGGCAAATCGATATTCCCGATGCCTATAAGCTGGTGGCCAGTGTCGACGAATTCTATTTAAGCCGCGTTAGCTTAGGGATGGCCGCCACAGCACAATTACATAATCAAGCCATAGACCTAGCGGTTAGTCGTATCGACAGTCGGGTGGTAAACAACCAGTTTCAGTTGGAATTTACCCTGCCTGCGAACACCAGCGTGAAACGCGGCCAGTCGATCAATTTAACACTGCAATTTGACGCTACAGCGCAGTCAGCACTTGTGCTACCGCGTGGTACTTATTTAGCCGACAGTGCTGGCCAATTTGTTTATGTACTAGATAGCCAATCGGCTATCGCCCGCAAGCAAGCCGTCACCCTTGGCCGGCAAAGCGCCAACCATATTGAAATTGTTAGCGGCCTCAATGCCGGTGACACCGTGATCATTTCGGGCTATCGCGATTTCGCGCAAGCCGATACTATTCAACTACAACAATAAGGATAATTTTATGATTCAGCTACAGCAACTTAGCCGGGTATTTCGTACTGCCGAGTTAGAAACAACAGCGCTAAACCAAATTGATTTACAGATTGCTAAAGGGGACTTTGTTGCCATTATGGGCCCTTCTGGCTGCGGTAAATCGACTTTGCTGAGTATTTTAGGGATGTTGGATAGCCCCAGTGCTGGTGCCTATTTATTTGAAGGCACAAACATTGCCAATTACAGCGAAAAGCAATTAGCACAACTGCGCAAAACCAAGCTGGGCTTTGTTTTTCAAAGCTTTAACTTAATTGACGAATTAACCGTATTGCAAAATGTGGAACTGCCGTTGCAGTATCAGGGCGTGCCTGCCGCAGAACGCAAAACGCGAGTAGAAGCCATTTTAAAACGGATGCAAATTGATCACCGCGCCGATCACTTACCGCTGCAACTCTCGGGCGGCCAACAGCAACGGGTTGCCGTTGCCAGAGCCTTGGTCATTAACCCCGCGCTGATTTTAGCCGACGAACCTACCGGTAACCTGGACTCTAAAAACAGCGAAGAAGTGATGCAGATGCTACGCCAGCTAAACCGCGACGGCACGACTGTCGTGATGGTCACCCACTCCGAGCATGAAGCGCGCTACGCCAGCCGTATCGTGCGGATGCTCGATGGCCAGATTATTACTGAGCGTGCTATGGACGCTAAGTTGGAGGTGAAATATGCCTAATTCAACTGCACTCAACTCCTTGTCCATGTTAGGCAATTACCTCACTACCGGCGTGCGGGCTGTGCTTCGGCATAAAACCCATTTGGCATTAAATTTGCTGGGTTTAACTGTTGGTCTGGCATCTGCGTTATTGATTCTGCTGTATGTTAGCTACGAGCGCGGCTTTGATAAAATGCACCCTAATGCGGCTAATACCTATCGCTTAGAGCAATTTTTTATCCCTGTTAATCAGCGCTTTCCGATCACCAGCCCGGCTATGCCGGATTTGTTGAAAAATTTTGATAATCGTATTTCACTTACCCGTATCTATATGGGAGCCCCTGAGTTACGCCAGCCCGGCTCCACTGTAGCCATGACGTTGCAATATCCTTTGTCGGTAGAAGAAAATATTACTGATTTTTTCCAGATTGAAACCCTAGCTGGAGATTTAGCCGCAACACTGAGCCAGCCAACAAAAATTGCTCTGTCTGAGCAGGAAGCTGAGCGTTTTTTTGGTAACAAGATAGCTCTGGGTCAGCAGTTACAATTAGGCGAGCAAATGTTCGAAGTGGGGGCGATATTTAAGTTACCCGCACAGAGCCACCTGCAAGCCGGTTCACTGCGTCGACTCAACGATGATATTAAGTCACGCGATTTGACCATGAACAGTGTTTATAGCTATCTGTATTTACCCGATGATTTAGACAAAACGGCGATGCTGCAGCAATTAAGCAGCCAATTAAACAATCAGGCCTACAGTGGTGATAAGGAGCCGATTGCCCAACTACAGTTACGGGCATTAACCGATATTCATCTGAACTCAAACCTGGCGTATGAGTTTAAAGTAAATGGTTCAGCGAGCACGGTTACCATTTGTTTGCTATTAGCAGCAGCTCTGATTTTGATTGCAGCCATTAACTTTATCAATATGAGTATCGCCCGAGCAGCCATGCGAGCTAAAGAAGTAGGTGTGCGCAAAGCTCTTGGCGCCAGCCGTGGCCAGCTGTTTGTGCAGTTTATGTTAGAGTCAGTGCTCATTGCCGCTTGCGCCGGTTTATTGGCTGCTGCGTTAGTCGAACTGGTATTGCCGCAGTTTAATTTATTGGTAAACCGGCCGCTGCAACTGGAATACCTCGGTAGCTTTGGCTGGATTTTACTGGGCAGCACCTTGAGTGTAGGCCTATTGGCAGGGATGTATCCGGCGATTTTTATTTCGGCCTTTGATGCGAAAAAAGTGCTAAGTGGTGACTTTCAACGTGGCAATACCGCAATCTGGCTGCGTAAAGGCCTCTTGGTGCTGCAGGGTGCTATTACCATCGGTTTGTTAGTGGGCACAGTCGTATTACAGCAACAACTGCAACTGTTGCAAACTCAGTCAACCGGTTACGACAGACAAGCAAGATTAATGGTTAATGGTATAGCCAATGAACAGCTATTCTGGGCTGAAAATGAAAGTTTACTGCAAGACCTGCGACAACTGCCCGGCGTAGAGGCCGTCTCGATGATCGACGTGCAATTTACCAACACGATCTCACAAGTTGGGCAAGTGCAGGTGCCTGGTCAGCCTGACATGCCAATGATATCTGAAATAGGAACTGGTTTTGATATTGTACGAGCCGCAGGCCTAACGCTGTTGGCAGGCCGAGATTTTAGTACGGCACATCAAAGCGATAAGTATATACACGATGCAGAGCAACGTAGCGCAGCCATTATTATTACCGAGTCTTTGGCAAAACGTACGGGTTATATCAATGTGCAAGATGCCATCGGCCAGCAATGGTTGAGGCCAGGCGCCAGGCCAATTCAGCTAAGAGTGGTAGGCGTAGTAGCCGATGTGCAAATTGGTTCGGCACTGAAACAACAGGAACCGCTGATGTTTCTCTGTGGCCGCTCTTCAATGGAGTTTGGCAATCTGGTGTTGAATTTAACCCCGGCAATAGCTGCTAGTACACGGGAAAAAGTTCAGCAAATACTGAGTGAGCGTTTTCAACGCCAAGATTTAGATCTGAGTTGGTTAGACGATGACTACACCGCGCTGTATCAAAACCAGCAACGCCAAGGTAAAGTTATCGCGATCTTCGCCGGTCTCGCGATTGCCTTAACCTGTATTGGCTTATTTGGTTTAGCCGCCTTTAGTGCCGAGCAGCGCTCACGCGAAGTGGCCATGCGCAAAGTGTTAGGGGCCAGCCGTTTAATGTTGGTTAACTTATTAGCCAGTGAATATATCAAGCTAATGGCGATCAGCGCCGTGCTGGCAATCCCTGTTACCTTTTGGGCGCTGGATAGCTGGCTGGCCGCCTTTAGCGCCCGTATTAGCCAAAACCCGCTGTGGTATTTGCTCGCCGCAGCTACCACCTTTGCTATCTGCTGGTGTACTGTGGCTATTTTGGCCTGGCAGGTTGCAGGACGTAAACCGGCCATGGTATTAAGACAGCAATAAGTGACATTATAATAATGATTAATAAAGGCTTATTTATGAAACTGACCTTAGTTTCACTGGGGTTGCTGCTTAGCAGCACCCTATTCTTAAAGGCATGCAGCTCGCCCAATCAGCTAGCGCAACACATCACGGCCGATGCCATTATTGAGCAAGTGGCAGAGGGCAAAAATCAGGGCATGTACCGCAATACCTATCGTTTGCCATTGGGTACACGCCAGTATCCGGCGACCTGTGAAGCAGATTGTTATCCAGCCCACCCGGCTGTAATCTGTGAAACACCGGCGCAAAATTGCCAGTATGCCGGCCCAAAACAAGCGCCAGCGCTCAATACCGGCTTTACGGTGCAATGGCTAGGGCATGCCAGCTTTTTAATTAACAGTCCCGATGGCCAATTATATGCCCAAAGGCGGCTATAACATTATTGAACAAGCTTGGTATAGCCAAAGCCAGCAAGGTGAGCTAAAGGTCAATCTCGTCCCAGCGCATCATTTTAATAGCCGCAAGCTGTTTAACGATGATAACCGTGCCATGTGGGGCGGCTGGCTGCTAGAACATCACGGCAAAACGCTGTTTTTCGCTGGCGATACCGGCTATTCAGAGCATTTTAAAGATATTCAGCAGCGCTACGGCGATATTGATATTTGCTTGATCCCCATCGCCTCCTATCATAGTGACGAAGAGCAAAACTGGTACCGCTATGTGCACACCACGCCAGAAGACGCCTTGGTTGCCGCCACTGATCTAGGCTGTAAAGTGCTTATTCCTTGGGGCTATGGCAATGCCAGCTGGCAGATGGGCGACATTAGCTCGCACTCGCCCTTGCTGCGTTTGCTACATATGCAGCAACAACTGGCTAGCCAAGTACCGCTGCTGATTTTAAATGAAGGGGATAGCGTTAAGCTGTAACAGTATCGGGTGCGAGTGGCCAATCTTCCAGACAGTGCCGCACCCGGATGATATAAATACCATTATTTGCTGTGACTTGATAAGAAATAAGATGCGAGCCAACGGATGGAGATGTTCCGGCTGGTTAAATGTGAAGATCTGTATCAAAACATGCTTCTTTGCTCATTACATTAACAATTGTTATTTGTTATGTAAGTTTGACAAGCCAATTTAAGCCCGCTAACCTCATTTTAACCTTTTAAATAAATAAGCATAAATATGAAACCCCTTCTTATCTTTCTATGCTTATTTTTTTGCGGCAGTTTGTGGGCTGCAAATGTTAGCTACCAGATAGACATCTCAGTATGTGATATTTGTAATCTTCAAAGTGCTCGTGAGTTGGCGTTGACTAAGGCTCCGCCCGTGCAGTGCAGTGGTGATCCAACCCTCACCGAGCAACCGGTTTGTAGCGCAGAGATGAAAGAGCTGATTGTTGCCAACCCAGTAGCGCTAACCGCCTATAAATTTCGAGTACAACGGTCGCATGTCAATAACCTGGGGCAACAACAGCAATTGGAGCTAAACTGGGGCGAACAGCAAATAGTAAACCGCTTCTTTGAAATTGATCGTGAAATCCGCGAGGCCGTGTGGGCAATTAACGGCGAGCTGGGTACCTATCAACAACCTGCCCGCCAATTTAACTATGCTGAGGCTAACGTAGCGCCGGCCAGTTCCGCTGCTGATTGCCAGAATTCTGCTGCCGCTCATCTTTTTAGCGCTAAGCAAAACAGGGGAAGATTACAGGATGTTCTTCGCACCGGCATTGCCAATGAGATTGGCCAAAATAGTTGGCGCCAATACGTCACGTCCTTAGAGCTTACTGGTATTACCGGAGGCAGCAAGTTAACCGTTAAAGGAGGATTATCACCCAGTGCCAGTGCAGAAGTGAGTGGTAACTTTTCATTTGACGTGACAGAGCAATCCGTTTTACTGCGAGCGCTTGGGGGCTCATCCTGCAGCTTCTTTGGCTGGTTTTGCTCAGAAGATATGGATAATATAATCAATTACCATGTCAGTTATGCGGGCCGAGCCGATACACGTGGTATTGACAAAGTTCAGCTAGAGTTTGCACTGCATCCCGGAACATCTCGCTTTGATGGCGTCATGGTAAATTTGCTTTTGGCTCAAGGCGAACCGCCACATGGCATTAATATCCAGGAACTGCCCCCAGAAAGCTGTCTTGCACAACTGTTAAAAGCGCAGCAGGATAACTATGATCAAGGCTTACCTTCCGATGTTCTGTCCGATCGGCAGATTAGCCCGCTACTGGACCGTGACTTTGGTGATGGCTTGGGTAACCGCCCAGTCTGCAAACAAACGACCACTATCACAGTGTGTACCGGCACACCAGATCACATGGTATGTCGGCCAAAGACATTTCACAGTATGAGGCTGTGCGATTAGCACAATTTCGCACACTCGGTGGAGGTGGCGACTTTTGGCGCTAAATAGTAACTAAGAGCTAGCCGAGCAAAAGCAATAACTAAGCGCATGCAATCCCTACAGCGCTTAGTACTGGGCCATCACCCCTTGCAATAATCACTATATCAGTAGAGTAAGGCCGACCGAAAACCCAAGAAAATGCTACGCTCGGCTTCCGTCCAGCCTTGCTGCGAAGCATAGTTTTCATACATAGTATTTGAAGCGGTAAGAACACTAATAAGAGCTAACGAAGCAATTTGAATAGCCTTGAGCGAATCACGCTCTTGCTGTTCGTCAGGCCTTGTAACAAGACTTTCTCGCTTTAACTTTGCCAGTCTTGCGGTCACTAGATCAGAACGGACAGCCATAATATGAGCCATTTCTGCAATATCATAATACTCCATAATGGCAGGCGGCCAATCTTCAGAAGCATAATCTGGCATACTGCCACCTTGGTAATCCGGGTTTTCTAGTCGATATTGCCTTTCAAATTCATCATAAGCCAAATTAGCTATTAGGGCCGCATGGCGTTCAAAGGCTTGCCGCTCCGCTAATGGTATAGAATCACCTTGTTGCCATTTTTCCTTTAGCTGTTCTATCTGTTGCTGAAAAGGCACGTTAAATAGCATCTCTAGCTCGGCAGGAGTCGGCATCCCTTGCTCCAACAGGCGTCTATAATCACGCGAGTCGTTAAACTCAAACATCCCCAGCAGCGAGCTATTTAGTTGTTGTAGCTGTTGTTGCCCGTCGTAGCTAAGTTGCTGCAATAGCTCGCTATAAGAATTGGCCGGTGCAAAAGGCTCACCTGACGCAAAAAAAGCCGGCAATGCCTTTTCGTCGGCGGCAAAGGCCGTCTCAGCCACTGGTGCAGTTGGCGTTGTCGCAAGTTGCGTAGGGTTTTTAGCCGTTTCCGGCATTGTGGGTAAGACAGCAGCTGATATTGTTGCAGGCATAGAAGCAGCTAAAGGCTCGAGCGGTTCGCTTACCTTAGGCGCTAAATAGTAGCCAAGGGCTAAGCCAATAACTAGCGTTAAACTAGCAACGAGTAGGGTTTGTTTCATTTCATCTCCTTATGCTGACACCAACAGTTGCTTATATTCTTAGCCCCTCTGCCAACGCGGCGTTATACCTTTACAGCATTCACTCTAACGCAGTATCGCATTACTAATAACAACGAATTTGCTCCGTTCAACATCCGACCAATTACGCTGGGCGGCATAGGTATCGTAAACACTATCTGAATATAAAAGTTTACTGATTTGCGCCAAGGCAGCCAGTTCCTTTATTTTAAGTACTTCATAATCCACTTTATCCCCGCGGGTAAACAGTTGCTCAATTTTAAACATGGCAAGCCGATTAGTGGCCAAACGTGAGTTAGAATTGATAATGTAAAGGTCCAAGGCCATACGATGCAGCGTACTCAGGTTAGGTGGCCAGTCTTCTGCACCAAAATCCGGCATACTGTCGCCTTGTTGGTAATCGGGGTTATCGAAACGATATTGCTTTATTAACTCGTCAATCGCTAGGTTAGCCAATAAAGCAGCATGACGTTCATAGGCTTGCTGTACTTCTGGCTGCCACGCCTCACGCTGACTTTGCGCTTGATAGATGCTAACCAATTGCTCTAACTGCTTATCCATCGGGGTATTGTAAAGTAGCGCCAGCTCTTCCGGTGTTGGCATGCCTTGCTCCAGCAGGTATTTGTATTTACGCGGATGGTCAAATTCAAACATCCCCAGCAGTGCGCTATTAAGTTGTTGTAGCTGCTGTTGCCCGTCGTAGCTAAGTTGCTGCAATAGCTCGCTATAAGAATTGGCCGGTGCAAAAGGCTCACCTGACGCAAAAAAAGCCGGCAATGCCTTTTCGTCGGCGGCAAAGGCCGTCTCAGCCACTGGTGCAGTTGGCGTAGTAGCAAGTTGCGCAGGGCTTTTTGTCGCCTCCGGCATGGTGGGTAAGACAGCAGCTGATATTGTTGCAGGCACAGAAGCAGCTAAAGGCTCGAGCGGTTCGCTTACCTTAGGCGCTAGATGGTAGCCAAGGGCTAAGCCGAGCAAAAGCAATATCGTGCCTGATAAAATATGTTGTTTCATTATTTTTCCTTGTGGTTGCAGCAGCTGCGCACACGTTTACTCGCGTTAACAAAGGAATAACTAAGCGCATGCAATCCCTACAGCGCGCTTAGTACTGGGCCATAACCCCTTGCTCTAATCGCTATGTCAGTATAATAAGGCTGCCGAAATAGCTGAATAAGTGATGAATTCAGCTTCCGTCCAGCCTTGCTGGTCAGCATAAGTTTTATACACAGTGTCCGAATAAAGCAGAGTACCGATAAGCGCCAGCTTACCGATTTGATTCGCCTTGCGCCAATCACGATCTCGCTGCTGGTCAGGACCTGCGACAAGCCGCGCCCGCTTGAACTCCACCAGTCGTGCGGTCGCTAGATCAGAACGGACAGCCATAATATGAGCCATTTCTGCAATATCATAATACTCCATAATGGCAGGCGGCCAATCTTCAGAAGCATAATCTGGCATACTGCCACCTTGGTAATCCGGGTTTTCTAGTCGATATTGCCTTTCAAATTCATCATAAGCCAAATTAGCTATTAGGGCCGCATGGCGTTCAAAGGCTTGCCGCTCCGCTAATGGTATAGAATCACCTTGTTGCCATTTTTCCTTTAGCTGTTCTATCTGTTGCTGAAAAGGCACGTTAAATAGCATCTCTAGCTCGGCAGGAGTCGGCATCCCTTGCTCCAGCAAGCGCTTATATTTATGCGGTTCGTTAAACTCAAACATCCCCAGCAGTGCGCTATTAAGTTGTTGTAGCTGTTGCTGCCCGTCGTAGCTAAGTTGCTGCAATAGCTCGGTATAGGAATTGGCAGGTGCAAAAGGCTCGCCTGACGCAAAAAACGCCGGTAATGCCTTTTCGTCGGCGGCTGAGGACGTCTCAGCCACTGGTGCAGTTGGCGTTGCAGCAAGTTGCTCAGGACTTTTAGCCGCATCCGACATTGTGGGTAAGACAACAGCTGATGTTGTTGCAGGCATAGTAGCAACTAAAGATATGGGCTGCTCGCCTACCTTAGGCACTAAATAGTAGCCAAGGGCTAAGCCTAGAATCAGCGTTAAGCTGGCGAATAGTATGGTTTGTTTCATCGCATGCTCCTTTGCATATCGGTTAGCTAGGGAATTGGTTCCCTTCAAAAGTTTGCTTATTAATTACATAATGCATGCACAGGCACAGCTCGATTAACGCTCTAATGTTTCACTTATAGCCAAAAACTCTAACAACTCTGCATCAGACCAATGTTGCTTGGTCGCATAATGGTTATAAACACTATCGGAAGCAATAAGTTGGCTTATTTTCGCCAGCTGAACTAATCGCCGAAGCTGATTAGTCTGCTCTTTGTATTTTGTATTATCATAAGTGAGTAATTGTTCGAACTTTAAATTAGCAATATAAGCGGATGCTAACTTATTTCTATGATTTTCAACATAAAGTGAAAACGCGTCTTGATAAAGCGATTTTAGATCTGTCGGCCAGTGATCAGAGCCTAAGTCGGTAATAGGTCCATCCTGATATTCAATGTTGTAATAGCGATATTCAGCTAAGAATTCGTCAATAGCCCTATTTGCAAGCAAAGCGCTGTGGCGGTCAAAGGCGCGTTTAACTTCAGGTGTCCAAGAACCGCTTGCTCTTTCGTCTTTGTATTTATTAGCTAACTCTTGCCATTGTTGCTTCACCGGATTATCAAATAATACGCGAAGCTCTTCAACAGTAGGCATGCCCTGTGCCAGCAATGTTGCATATGCTCTGGGTTCGTCAAACTCAAACATCCCCATTAAAGCATGGTTTAGCTGCTGAAACCGTTGCTGGTCATCATAGTTAAGCTGCTCTAACATTGCGGTATACGAGACGGCAGAACTGGGCTCACTGCTAGGCGCAAAAAAAGTAAGTGCATTTCCAATTTCAGCAGACGGTGGTTCAGATATCAGACGGGGTTCTGCAGTCGCAAGTTTCTCTTGGCTAGTATCCGGCAGGCAAAGGGGTAAGCTTACACTATCCGGTACAGCGCTTTGCAGAGTGGCTGAGTGACCAATTACCTTAGGCGCTAAATGGTAGCCAAGGGCTAAGCCAATAACCAGCATTAATGTGGCAACTATTATTGTTTGTTTCATCGCAGGCTCCTTTGCGAACTGCTTTGCTGGGCAGTTATTGTCTTTCTGATCTTGCCGAAGGTTACACAATGCTCCTGAAAACCCTATTTAAATATAAGCTTAACGCAAAGAGCAACAATACTAAGTAATGCCAACATACTTTTAAACTTGCTGTCGTATGTCGATAAAATCACCGAGATCAAAATACATACTGTAAAAAAGATAAGCAAGCTTAAAGCTGCTATTTTACAAAAAGTTGCTAAAAAGATTTTCTGGGTAGGCTTTAGGTTAATAAACGCTAACTCGCGTTATCTGCTGTTGCTTGATAAATAAGATGTGAACCAACTCAACGCTGCTGCACCTGCAATAGCCATGCAGGCGCACCGCATGATCTCTTACCTACTTCACGCAACGGGTTTTAAGCGAGCTTTTGCAGCGAGCTTGTCGCCTAATTTACCTGTTACGGCCCATACTATTAGCGCACCCCAGGCAATCACGGAAAAACCTGCCGGTACATTTAACAAGGCAATTTTGCCAAGGTGGTTTCGGTTAAATAATAGCGCCAGCAAGCTGGGTAAAAACCACACAGCAAAGAATAACAGGCCAAATAACACCAGAAAAACCCAATCGGCTTGTTGCCAGGCACTACTAAAGGTTTCGATAAATTGATTTAACATATCCATGGTTTAGCCCTCCTGCTGAATTTTTTTGACAGTGGCGTCAATGACTACGGCAATTAACCACATTGCGACAAAGAAGATGCCGAATGACATCAGCTCGTTACTATTGCCCTGATAGAAAGCAGGGATAACGTGTAGAAAAAACTGTTCTAGTGTTGCCATTTTTGTATCCTTATTTAAGTAAGTTTTGGAGTTAAGCTTAATGTTAGCGTTCAACGGCACTCAGCGAACTGAGCTGCGCTTTAAGTGCCTTGACTTGCTGGGTGTTTGCTAAAGAAGTCGTGACGACTTTGTAAACTGTTACACAATATTTTTTTATTTTTTTATGTAACACTTGGGCCAAGGCGGCAGACTTAACGCAAGAACACAGGGATACACAAGGATCGTTTTGTGCGCGCTATAACAAAAACAACAGAGAACATAGCGAGGTTTTTTTGACATTTTTTAAACACAGCGCTGACACGCCAGAGCAGTTTTTACTGCAGCTTTGGCAACAAAATCAAGGCGCTATTAGCCGTACCCTACTGGCCTCGGAAGCGGATCCGGCGGCGCGCCAAGATTTAAAGCAGGATATTTTTCTGGCGTTGCATCAATCGGCAGCCCGCATTCAGGCAGCAGAAATGCCACGGGCCTATTTATTTCGCATTGTGCATAACGTTACGGTGGATCATATTGCCCGCGCTAAGCGCCAGCAATGGCAAACACTAGAAGACGAAGATCAACAGCATGTTGTGCAAGATTGCCCCTCTAACGAGGTGGTTGAACAGCAACAAAGCCAGCAGTTAATCCAGGCGGTAAGGCGATTATCGCCAGCGAATCGACAAGTGATGTTGTTGGCGATGGAAGATTTAGATGCTCCTGAGATCGCAGATATTCTGCAGATCAGTCAAGGAGCGGTAAGGGTGCGTTTAAACCGCGCCAAAACAGAATTGATGGAGTTAATGCAAGATGGCAGATAATTTTGACTTTGCCGCGCTAACCAAAAGCTGGCAACAACAAGCTACACCAAACGACTTAGCGCCAAGCGCTGCAGATTTAACCCAAGCTAGCCAGCGCCAACAACGGCAACGCGTTATTATGTATGGCGAATGGTTAGGCGCTTTGGTCATGATGATAGCGGCTTATGTTTTTCTTAAGGATATGCAAGGTTGGCTGGGCTACCTTACCGCAGGCTTTCTCACTTTTGGTGCGCTCAGTACCTTGTATATTAGCTGGCGAGTGCATAAGCCGATCCTCGCCTATGACAACTGGAGCAGTAGCGGTTTACTGCAATTTCGTTTACGTAGTTGTAAGTTGAGCTTGCAGTATTATCGATTTAACCAGTTATCTTTTGCCGCGTTGATCTTGTTTAGTGCCTTACTTTGGCTAGGCAATGCCTTGCAACCAGGCACTATAGCCATGAACTTACTGCTGTTTTATGGTTTAGTGATCTCACCGCTGTCGGCGCTAGGCATTTATCTGCTGCAACGTAAGGTGCAGCAAAAAACCACTGAGCTAAACCAACTTAGCCAATTAGTGGCAGACTTTCAGCCAGCTGTATAAAACAAAATTTAACAACTAGTACACCTATTATGATGATATTGGCGTTTGCTGCCTTGGCCTTGGCGATGTTTAGCCTACCACTGCGGCGTTTAAATGTTGCGCAGGGGATCCCAGTGTTCTCCCTACTGTTTGCTACGTTGGCATTGCTAAGCGCGTTTTTTGCGGCCATCCTTAGCTTGCCAACGCTGCTCTTATGCGTGATCGGTGCCAGCTTGGCGTTATGGCTAGCGTATTTGCCAGCACTGCCTAGCTGGAAACCTCTTGGCAGCGTGCTACTGGCGCTGTTAGCTCTTACGGCAGCGTTACATTGGTGGCCGGGGATACAAAACCCGCTCCTGCTGTCGGCACAGCAACTCACCGCCGATGCGATCCCTTATACCTTATATGCAAATTTTGATAAGGGTTGGGCGGGCTATTGTTTGTTATTAGCGCTTTGGCCAACCCAGCGGGCGATTAGCCGCTCGGCACATGGCGTGCTGGTTAGCTACTGGCAAACCCTGTGGCGTGGCTTATGGCCAGCTTGGCCGGTAACAGTGTTACTGGCGTTAGCGCTGGCCAGCATGCTGGGGCTGATTAAGTTAGCGCCTAAGTGGCCTGATTTTCTACTGCTGTTTGTTTTTTGTAACCTGTTGCTGACCTGTGTCGCCGAAGAAGCCTTTTTTCGGGGGCTATTACAGCGCCCGTTGCAGCAACATTTAGCGGCGCGCGGTATCAACGCAACCACGGCAGCTTGGCTGGCGATAGTTACAGTGAGCGTGTTATTTGGCGTTGCCCATTTTGCCGGTGGCTGGGCCTATGTGCTGGTCGCTACCCTTGCCAGCCTAGGTTATGGTTGGGCTTATCAGCGCAGCGGCCGAATTGAAGTGGCCATACTGGCACACTTTGGGCTTAATTTACTGCATTTAACGCTGTTTACTTACCCGATGCTAATTAAATAAAGGCGGTAACTCGCACGCCGCCACTACCTTCAGTGACGGCGCAATAAGTGTTAGAACTGATAGCTAACGGCGAGGCGCAGATCACGCCCTGGCTCCTCGGTGGCAAAACCATTTTGCCGCAAGGTGCTGTGGCTGATATAACGCTTGTCGGTGAGGTTGTGTAACGCCAGCGTCAGCTCCAGATCTGGCATAACTTGCCAGTTGATATTGAGATCATGGGTGCTAAAACCGGCTTTACGATCCAGTTCGTTAATCGTAATACCTTGTTGTACTGTTAGCTGGTAACTCCAATGCCAAGTCGGGGTAAGCTGTTGCCCCAACCGCAAGTGGGCTTTATCGCCCAATAACGCGCCTGCTCTGGCGCTATGTTGCGGTAAAACGGGCAAGTTACGGGTGTTGGTATGATTGACATTTAACTCGCTAAACCAGTTTTGCCAGGTTAACGCCAGCTTGGCATTAACGCCTTCAAAGTGAATAACCTCAGCCTGATTCGCAAGTGCAGTAACTGGTCTGTTGCCCAGCCCACCAGTACCGCCGTGGGTATAGATGATAAAATCGCGTAGGGTATTATGAAAATACGCCACTTCGGCATTCAAACTGGCTTGCCCTAATGCCAGATCAGCTAAACGCAGCCCGAGCTCTTGTTGTTGCGCGCGTTCTGCTTTGGCCGGTGCGGCAACGCCTGGCTGAATATTGCGGGCAAAATGCACCGGCAAAGTCCCAAAGCCACGACCACTGGTGCCATAACCAGCAAACAGTTGCCAATGCGAACCTAGCTGATACTGCGCCTGCACGTTTGGCGACCAAATATGACCACGGGCTTCATCGTCACCATAGGCGGTTTGATAGGCATCACGCCGTACCCCAGCAGTAAGTAATAAATCAGCCAGCTGCCAGTCGGTTTGCAAAAACACGCCAAGGTTATCGTAATCAACCACATTTTGTTTGGTTGGTAAGTTATTACCCTGCGCATCGCCTTGCTCAGATAAATAATCCATACCTAACAGCAGCTTGCCGTGACTTGACAACAATAGCGTATTTTTTAGGGTAATACCCTGACCTTGGCTGTAAAAGGCTTCATTAAGATTATCCAATGACTCCCAAGAGGTTTTTTGCTGGTACGCCACTAATTGCGGTTTAAACCAATCGTGATCAGAGCGGAAACGGTAATCGAAGCTGGTGCTCTCGCGTTGCAGGGTTTGTAAACGCGGCGGCCGGTTTTGAATGGGCGGTTGAACTTGATAAGGATAGTCACCACGTTGCTGGAAATTTAGCCCACGAGTGCGATTTACCTCGTGCCCTAACCGCACAGTATGATCGCCAATATGGGTAAACTTAACCAGCAAGTTGCGATCATCATAACCAGAAAACGGCACTTTATCGCCACCGCCAATACGTTGCTCATCGGCATCGGTACCACCGGCATACAGCAATACGCCAAAGCCCGCTTGATGTTGTAGTGCTAAAGCGGAGTTCAGGGTTTTGGCCTGTTGCGCCGACGCATAACCAGCCCGAACAAACCCACCCAGCTGCGCATTGCTGGCGATAAAGTCTTGGGCATCTTTAGTGGTAAATTGCAAACTACCCGCCATTGCGCCCGCACCGTCTTCCGCCCGCGCGGGGCCAGCATGAATGCTGACTTGCTTTAGAATGGCCGGATCAACGCCCAGCATACCACCACGATGGTTATATAAATTTGGGCCTTGGCGCGCACCGTCTACCGAAATGTTAACATTAGAGCCTTCAGCGCCACGCAAAAATAAGCGCCGCCCTTGCCGATCGCCGCCACCAATCGAAATATCGGTAATGCCTGCAAATAAATCTCGCACTTCACGCGCGGCACTTTGCTCTGCATAGTCCAACATGCCCCACGACTCAGGTTTAGCGCGCACTTCAATGCGTTCAATATCCTGCTCAGCGGTAGGTTTGGCTTCTTCTGCTAAAACGGTTTGACTAAGTGTCACCCCTTGTAGAATGGCGAGTATCGCCAGTGTTGTTGCGGTAAGTTTCATCGTTCGCCCTCAAAAAAATTAGGCGAATGCTAATGATTATCAAATGCGAAAGCAAGTGATTTTCATTACCAATGATAAGTCTGGTTTCTATAGTGTTGCCTAGCCAAAGCATTAATTTAAATACAACCTTAACTCTGGATCGCCTCGACTTAGCGCTTTTCAATGGAAATCTTAGGCTGAAACAAGTATGGTAAGCGGGTTATTCTCCTCGCTTAACCAAAGCAGACTTGATGTAAGATGGAAACAAGAATGAAAACACAAAAATCGTTGTTATGCGCGCTAGCCTTGTTGGGTGCCAGTTTATCGCTTTCTGTACAAGCGACCATTGTTGAAATTAAAACCTCGCTCGGCACTTTTGAAGTTAACCTGTTTGACGAGACCACCCCAGAAACTGTCGCCAATTTTTTAAAGTATGTAGAAGCAGAAAGTTACAACAATAGTGTGATCCACCGTTTAGAACCTAACTTTGTCATTCAAGGTGGCGGCTTTCGTTATACCGGGCAATTGCCACTGCGCGCTATCCCGGCCTTACCTGCGGTAAAGAATGAGCCAAAATGGTCGAACCGTCGCGGCACTATTGCTATGGCAAAACTGGATGGTCAACCGGATAGCGCCACTAACCAATGGTTTTTTAATATTAAAGATAACCACGAAGGCACTTCAGGCCTCGATGCACAAAATGGTGGATTTACGGTATTTGGTCAGGTTACTGCGCAAGGGCTAGAAATTTTAGACGAAATTGCTAAGCTAAAACGCTTTAATATGGGCGGTGCCGCAACCAGCATTCCGTTACGCAATTACACTACAGCCGATGCCAATGCCGGTAAAATTGTTACCGATGAAAACTTTGTGATGATTGAAAGTATTACGGTTGTGGATGCGCGCCCCGATACCGCAGCGGGTTTATCACCCATTGCGAATAGCACTCCGCCAGCACCGCCGCCACCAACGACACCTGACGAAGGCTCAGATTCTGGCTCAAGCTCAGGCAGTATGCATTGGTTAGTGATGTTGCTATTACCGTTAGCGCTGTTACGTCGCAGAGCGGCCAAAGCAGCAAACTAAACCGAATAACTGGCAAGACTCGTCACTTGCGGGACCTCGCTCCCGCTGTTAGTTTAAAACGCTATATCTCGCCAGCAACCTAGCCACTTCGGTAGCTTGCTGGCAATATTCTTCGGCTTTCTCGCGTAGCGGCTACAATCCCAACCAACGATTAAACTCGCCCGTGCGGCTTTGGCTGGTTTTTAATTGCACATTATTGGCCAAAAACAGCGTTAGCGTATTTTTGCAATAGCGCTCTAAGCGCACAATATGCTGGCTTTGCACAATTTCGCTGCGATTAATCCGAAAAAACAGCGCAGGATCGAGCAGCGCCTCTACCGCCTGCAAACTACTATAAGGTAAATAATGCCGCTTGCCTTGGCGATCAAAGGCCATCAATAAGCTGCCATCGGCTTGCACATAAACAATATCCTCAACCTGCAAAAAATAGATCTGCTGTTGCTGGCGAATTGCCATGCGGCTGACATAGTTTGGCTTAGCTGTGGGCAAGGATTGTAATAATTGTTGTAACTGATCCAGAACCAGCGGCTCGGCTTGCGGCTGGCGGCTTAACTGCCGAAATTTTTGCCAAGCTTGCTGTAACTTTTCGCTGCTGTAAGGCTTTAATAAATAACCAATACCAAAGTTATCAAAGGCCTTTAGCATAAAGTCGTCATAGGCGGTAATAAAGATCACTGGGCAAGGCGGCGTATATTGTTGGTAGCTTTGAAACACATTACCGTCACTTAATTCGATATCAGAAAAAATCACCTCAGCACTATGGCCTGCCGCCAACCATGCCGACACCTCTGCCACGCTACCCAGTTCGGCCACAACACTAATCTGATCTGGCAATTCCTGCAGCAGCCGCTTTAGCTTACTGCGGGCCAAGGGTTCATCTTCAATAATCACTACCTTAAACATCTTAGGCTACTCTACTTGGCATATCGGCTTGAGCTATCAGCGGCAAGCTTACGCTAAACTGCTCGGCTGTTTGTTGTATCTCAATACTCTGCCCGGTTAAAAACAAACACTGTTTCGCCAAATTGGCTAAGGCAATTCCATTCCCCTTAACAACGCCTTGCTTGGGTTGATAGGGGTTGCTAACCACTAACTTATGCTGTTGCAGTGAAATATGAATAAGCAGCGGCGCTGTGGCAGAGGCCTGATTATGTACTAGCGCATTTTCGAGTAACAGTTGCAAGGTAAAAGGCGGCAGCAAAAATGCTGCTGCGGCTTGGCTATCAACCAAGATCTCCAGCCGATAATGCTCGCTTAGCCGTAATTGCATTAAGCGAAAGTAGTGCTGGGCAAAGCGTAACTCTTGCGCAAGCGGCACAGCCTGCTGCTGGCTATTTTGCAAAGATAAGCGGTACAAATCGGCAAAATCATTTAAATATTGGCTCGCTCGGCTAGGATCGACACTAATCAGCTCGTCTAAGGTATTAAGCGAATTAAACACAAAATGGGGATTTAACTGCGCCTGCAGCTGCTGAATTTTTAACTCGGCTAATTGCGCATTATAGTCAGCCAATTGTTGGCGATACGCCGCAGCTTGCTGGTTATGTAAATAAGCCAAATAAATCCCCGCATATAATGCCAAATCAACGACATAGCCCAAATTGGCCTGCAATAAAACAGCACTGTTAAAGTTTTTGCTGATATTGCCAAAGGCCGCTGCAATTAAAAAGCCGACTCCATTGGTAAATAACACGTAACACAATAAGGCGAGCAATAAAATACGGGCATAATGACGCCATGTTAGCGCCTGCTGCTGCGCAGCGTGGTAGCGATTTAGCCAAAACCGTAACACGCTAAAAATCAGCAAGGCCGCCAAAAACTGCATTAGCGGCCCCTCGGGCGTCACGGTGTACCAAGACAGCATACCGGCTTTTACTCTATTGCTAATTACTAAAAAGTAGCTAAAGCAAAACACCAGCACTAAAAAGGGGCGGTCTACCTGCAAATATGCCAGAAAACGCTGCAACATAATGGGTTGTTATCCTTAAAAAAACACCAGGCGCCAGCTGGCGCCTGACTATGCAAGGGCTCTTAGGGTTTTTGCGAACCCGACCAAGTGTGCGTCACCTCGCCTTTACTGTTGATAAACTGTAACTGCACTTCGTCATGCTCGTCTACATAAAACATGGCACGGGGTGAGCCGTCTTTGGCAAACAAAAATAACCCATTGTTCTGCTCGGCGGTTTTACCCAACAAAATACGCGGCGCCCCCCCAATTAAGCCTTGCTGCTCATACTCGGCAATTTTTCTGTTCCGCTCGGCATTATCGGTAATTTGCGCCAATTCCCGCATAATTTCCCGCACTTTATCTTGGGTTTCAAACTCAGGGCGATCATTAAAGGCCAAGCCAGAGCGAATCACCCGTCGGTCACCGCGCTTTTCATCCACCGTAAGCAGTTGCATAACCTGATCGCCATCGTATTTATCAAAGGTTAGCGACATACCAGCACTGTGGCCACGCGCGTTTTTACTGCCGTCGTAAATAAAGCCACCGGCTTCCATCCCCTCTTCATTAAAGAACAACATACCCGAGCGCTTTTTCCGATCTTCATTTAGTACCTTGCCGTTAACTTCCTCGGTAGTAGGAAAGCGCGCCGTATTGGTTAGCAGCATTTTTACCGTGCCATCGGCTTCAATAATATTTAGGCGCTCTACCGATAAGGTTTCAAAGCGCGCATCATTATTCGCCTTCATACCGGTTGTTAGAATCACGGCAGACAAGGCTAAGCTAGCAATAACAGCGCCACGTAATAGTTTGATTTCATTTTCGATTTTCATTGTTCATTCCTGCGGTGTGTTTAAGTTGTACTTAGTATCTGCACCAGCCGCAGTAACCGCAAAGAGACTTTGCCAAGCTAAGGAATAAACCGCCGCAACGCAGGAAAAACCCCCACGAAAAAACGACCTACGGCCACATAAATAGCGTTTTCAACAGAAATGACTTAGCAAAGCTAAGTATAGATAGCCATGTTCACTCACTACACCGCCAAGCCTTGTTAGACGGATTACTCCGTCTTTGCTTCGAAGAAGTTAAATTGTTCCATTTTAAGATGTTGCCTAGCTTGGCGTTTCTGGTTAATGTAAACAGCATTAAATTTACAATTACGGAAAGGTTCGTTTTTAAAAACGGAAAGTTCCGTCGGATAAGCGTTAGTTTTATAGAGATGGAGCTTAGTAAATGTTTAAGAAGTTTATTTTTACGCTAGCGATGGTTGTGTCACTTGCTGGTTGTAGTGCTACAGGCCCCAAGTTTACTCAAACGGAAGCGCCTGAGGTAAATAAAGCTAAAGTGTACTTTTATCGTCCTTGGGCCATGCTGGATGGTGCTGCAGCTCCTACGGTACAGATAAATGGCGTAGATAGTTTTGAGATAAGTAATGGCGGCTTCCATGTATTGAATCTTAATCCAGGCAGCACAATAATCGCAGTCAAGGAGGGCGGCATTATGTCCAACTGGCGTGCAGGTCCGTTACAGATATCTTTCGATGCACAAGCCAATAACACTTATTTTGTTCGCTTAACTGCGGCTCTTGATAACGCAGCTTATGTTGGGGGCTTAGCCAGTATTTCTGGTAACTACTCGCTTGGATTGATTAATCCAGAAACCGCCAAGCAAGAACTGCGTGAAACTAAGAAAAACTAACAAGGCAAGTCAGCATCGCACCTTCGGTGCTTGACTCGCTAACGCTCGCCGCTGCTTGCGGCGTTAGGTATTCTCTAGTGAAGTGTT
>CAZNXI010000035.1:0-21883 GCA_964577005.1 uncultured Rheinheimera sp. | reverse complement strand
TGAGGCGATGGATCAGCACTTTTTTAACACCCCTTTTAACGAGAACCTCCCAGTTATACTCGCTTTATTGGGAATTTGGTATATCAATGGCTTTGGCTGCCAGGCGCAAGCCTTGTTGCCCTACAGCCATTATTTACGGCTGTTACCCTCTTACGTGCAACAACTTGATATGGAGAGTAATGGTAAATCGGTTGATCGTCAGGGACAGCCATTGACGGATGCTACAGCACCGGTGATTTGGGGCGATGCCGGCACCAACGGTCAGCACGCCTACCACCAGTTATTGCATCAAAGCCAATTGAAAGTCCCAGCTGACTTTATTTTACCCTTAAAGGTCAGCCATAACTTAATAGACCAGCATCAACGTTTAGCGGCACACTGCTTTGCCCAAACTCAAGCCTTAATGCAGGGAAAAACGCTAGCCGAAGCCAAAGCAGAATGTTTAGCACAGGGCATGAGCGAACAAGCTGCAACGGCACTTGCGCCTCACAAGGTATCGCCAGGTAATAAGCCAAGCAATACGTTACTGTTAGATGAACTATCACCTTATCACTTGGGGGCTTTAATTGCGCTTTATGAGCATAAAGTCTTTTGCCAAGGGGCGATTTGGGAACTGAATAGCTTCGATCAGTGGGGTGTAGAACTGGGCAAGCAATTATCAGGTCCTATCTATCAAGCATTGAGCAAAAACGCAGCAGGGAGTTTTGATTGCTCTACCGCCAGCTTAATCGCACGTTTCTTAGCTCGCGGTTAGCGCAATAGCGTAAAAAAAGGTTGCTACGGCAACCTTTTTTATTTTCTGTCATCATGGTGTCACTTTTTAGTTTTATTTTTAAGCAAAGTGTGGTAGAAACTTTGTTGAAAATAACAACAAAATCAACATCAGATGAGGCCGTAATATGGAAAGCTTCGAAGACTTACTGAATATGTTGGAAAGACCTGCAGCGAAAACTCGCGCGGTCAAACGGAAATGGCGTGAAATTGAAGAGCTGAAAGAACGCCATCGCTTGAAGAAAGAGCTATGTGACATTGATTGGACGATTGAACCTGAGCTTAATGACATAGAATTATAAAAGAAAGGCTCACTGGTAACAGTGAGCCTTTTTTATTCTAGCGCATTTAACACTCAGAACAATACGCTATGCCAGTTGATCGGGGTTTTACCGCTCGACTCTAGTAAGCTGTTGGTTTGCAAAAAGTGACCACAGCCCAAAAAGCCGCGGTGCGCTGATAAAGGCGATGGATGCGGCGCTATTAGAATGTGATGGCGCTTGGCGTCTATTAATTTCGCTTTTTTTTGCGCATGTGATCCCCAGAGCAAAAACACAACGTGCTCTGTGTGTTGACTAATTTGCCTGATCGCCTGATCGGTAAATTGCTCCCATCCCAATAAACGGTGGGAATTCGGTTGGTTTGCTTCTACGGTTAATACCGTATTTAGCAGCAATACCCCTTGCTCAGCCCAACTTTGTAAAAAGCCATGCTTTGGCGGCTGAAAATCAGCATACTCCATGGCAAGCTCTTTATAAATATTGGCTAATGAAGGGGGGACCTTTACACCCGGTCGAACTGAGAAGGCCAAACCATGCGCCTGATTTGGCCCATGGTAAGGATCTTGCCCCAAAATCACCACCTTCAACTGCTCAAGAGACGTTAATTTAAACGCATTAAATATTTCGCTGTCTCCAGGATAAATCACCTTACCGGCTTCCCGCTGCTGTTTAACGTTAGCTAAACAAGCCTGAAAATACGGCGCTTGCTTCTCTGCTCCCAGCAGCGTTTGCCAGTCCATCACTTTACCCCCAATTGCCGAATTACCTGCTCTAACGCCGCGAAATCAGCAGGAATATCTAAATTTAACCCAGGCTCTGCCGCACATTGTGCTAACACCTGAGGCAATCCTATGGGGCTCCCCAAAATATTCTCTACTTGCTCTTTAAACTTGGCAGGATGAGCGGTACCAAGAAAGATACCGAATTCATCCGGTTGCAAACTGCGCTTTAACGCTTTATACGCAATAGCCGCATGTGGCTCACTTACATAGCCTTCTTGCGCTAATAAACGCATACCCAGTTGCGTATCATCCTCATCCACCGCTACGGCTTCTATGTCATCGCGGCGAATAACCCCTTGCGCCAATAACGCTTCTACGCGTGGCCAATTATTAGGCGCACTCACATCCATCGCATTGGATAAGGTCGCTACCGTCGCATGCGGATGCCACTCACCGCTTTGCCAGTAGCGTGGCACGGTATCGTTTGAGTTCGTGGCTGCCACGATACGCTTAATCGGCAACCCTAAGGCTTTCGCAATCAACCCCGCTGTAAGGTTACCAAAGTTACCACTGGGCACAGCCACGACCACTTGCTGACGTTTTGCAACGGGCACCTGCGCCATCGCTTCAAAGTAGTAACAAATCTGTGCAAACAACCGGCTGATATTAATAGAATTGGCCGAATTAATATTAAACTCATTCACCAACGCTTTATCGTCAAACACCCTTTTCACTAAGGCCTGACATTGATCAAAATCGCCAGCAACAGCTAAGGTCGTAATGTTCTCGCCTAAGGTCGTGAACAGCTTTTCCTGTAAGAGACTAATCTTGCCTTTCGGATACAAAATAACAACTTGCACCCCGGGTTGCCGGAAAAAGGCATGCGCGACCGCAGCGCCAGTATCTCCCGAGGTTGCCGTGACAATGGTGGTATGGTTATTTTGCTGTGCCTGTGCCAAAGCCTGCGCCATAAAGCGACCGCCAAAGTCTTTAAAGGCTAAGGTCGGGCCATGAAATAACTCTAAACAATGCAGCTGCTCATTAACGGCGACCAAAGGCGCTGGAAAATTAAAGGCATTTGACACCATCGTTGCGACTTGTTCAGCACTCAGTTCATCGCCAATTAACGCGGAGAGAATTGCAGCACTGCGCTCAACCAAAGGCAATCCTAGCAAATGATCAATATCGAGCTTAGGCCATTGCGTAGGGAAAAATAAACCTTGCTGTTGCCCTAAACCTTGGCGCACGGCCTGTAAAAAACTCACCTGTTCTGATGGCACTTTTAAATTTGTTAATTGCATGAATTAGTTCTCCAGCGCCCGAGCGCCTGCATTGGCAAGACGACACACTACCGTAAGCGCATCTTGGTTTTTTGCATAATGTGTTTGTAAATAATGGGCCGCCTGCTCAGCAATCATCGCATTATTGCATACAGCAAATAACGTAGGCCCTGCACCAGATATGCCCAGATGTAACACGCCCATGGCACTTAACGCCGTCCGCATGGTGGTTAACTCTGGGATCAAGGGTAACCGAGCAGGCTCTGCCACCCAATCGTGTAAAGCTGCGGCAGCATCTTGTTCATCTTGGCTGTATAAGGCACTGACAAAACGACTCAAGGCACCCGCAAAGGTAATGCTGTGCGCTAACGCTAATTGCTTAGGTAACACCTCTCGCGCCGCTTTAGTCGACAACACCGTTCCTGGATAGCATAACACGACCTGCCATGCCTCAAACCAAGGCAAACTGCGACATATTTTAGGGCTGTGGGGCAACATCAGTTGTAAACCGCCCAAGTAGGAAGGCGCCACATTATCATAATGTACACTACCACTGACACCGCCTTCCGCCACCGCCATCAAGTTCAATAACTCGGCCTGATTAAAAGGCTGACCAAAATACTCATTAAAAGCATAAAAGGCGACCACGATAGAGCAAGCACTCGAGCCTAGACCGCTTCCTACCGGCAGATTTTTCTGCAAATGTAAGGTCAGTCTCGGCAAGGTTTTACCTAAAGCTTGTTCAAAGGCATAAAACGCTTGGATCACCAGGTTTTCAGCGCTACTGCTTGGCAGTTGATGCAGGTAACGTCCACTCATCGTTAAGGTTAATTCTGGTGCTTCACCATGAATTTCTAAAACATCGCCCAACAGACTGCCATCGACAGGAGCAAAAGCCGCACCTAATAGATCAAAACCTACCGACATATTGCCTGTCGATGCAGGTGCGAAATAACGTTTAATCGTCTTGTTCAACATATTATTACACCTGTTGCTGCCAGCTAAGCGTGCGCATAATATCACTAAATACCCCTGCTGATGTCACAGCAGCACCAGCACCATAGCCACGCAGTACAAAGGGGATCGGCTGATAATAGCGACTGAGGATAGACAAGGCGTTTTCGCCGTCTTTCACCTTGGCCAACGGATGTTCTATCGGCAGTGCTTTTATCGCGACTTTACATTTACCATCACGAATTTCGCCTATGTAACGCAACACCTTGGATTCCGCTTTAGCTTGCTGTACGAGATCAGTAAAGTAAGCATCTAAGCTCGTCAAGCTGCCCATAAACGCCTCAACGCTGCCACTGGCATCAAAAGTAGCAGGCAGTACCGATTCGACTTCCACATCGGCCAGATCTAACATTAACCCTGACTCCCGCGCCATAATAAGGAGCTTACGGGCAACATCCATACCGGATAAATCATCACGAGGATCCGGCTCAGTAAAGCCTAAACTTTTCGCTTTAGCTGTAACGACCGACAAAGCCACTCCGGCCTCTAACTCACCGAAAATATAGGATAAGGATCCAGATAAAATACCTTCAAAGGCTAAAAGTTCATCACCGGCATTAATTAACCCCTGTAACGTGTCAATCACTGGCAACCCCGCTCCTACCGTTGTCTCATACAAGAAACGCCGACGCTGCTGTTGAGCGGCGGAGCGAAGTTTATGGTAATAATCCAGACTAGACGTATTGGCTTTCTTATTGGGTGTCACAACATGAAATCCCGCCGCCAGAAAATCAACATATTGCTCGGCAATTTGTTGAGCACTGGTGCAATCTACTAAAACCGGATTGGTCAGGTGTTGCTCTTGGACAAAGCGGTTTAATTCTGCCAGAGAAAATTGTTTGCTCGCCTGTGGTAGCTGCGCTTGCCAGTCTTCAAGAGCAATACCATCAGGTGCAAGCAGCAATTGTTTACTGTTAGCAATACCGTAAACCGTTAATTTCACTTGGCGTTGTTGTAAGAAAGCTTGTTGCCGATGAATTTGCGCCAGCAATTCTGCCCCCACCACACCGCAGCCGACCAAAAACACATCAATGCTTGGGATATGGCTGAAGAAGTTTTCGTGGCATACTTTTACTGCATTTTGACAGCTACGCTGCTCAACCACGGCGGAAATAGAACGCTCACTGCTATCTTGGGCTATTGCCACCACATTAACCCGAGCTTGCGCCAGTGAGGCAAAAAACTTCGCGGCTACACCTTGGTGCTGACGCATCCCATCACCGACCAAGCTGACAATAGCCATATCAGCTTGGATACTCAGCGGCCTTAATAATTTATTTTGTAACTCTAATTCAAACTCAGTTTCCAGCGCTTTTTTGGCCGCGAGCAAGTGTAACTGTGGCACACAGAAGCTGATACTGAACTCAGAGGACGATTGGGTAATTAAACTCACCGAAATCTGTGAACGGGCCATTGAAGCAAATACGCGGCTGGCCATGCCCACAACGCCTTTTAAACCTGGACCAGACACCGTTATAAGCGCCAGATGCTCTAGGCTAGAGATACCTTTTACCAGTGCTTCACCATCGCCTTGTGTATCAATACAGGTCCCAGGGGCTGAGGGGTTTAGGGTATTTTTGATATAGCAGGGAATTTGTACCCTAGCCAAAGGACCTATGGTTTTTGGATGGAGCACTTTAGCGCCAAAATAAGATAACTCCATAGCTTCGTCATAGGATAAACGGTCGATCAGCCGAGTTTGCTTAACCTGCCGCGGATCGGCACTGTAGACACCATCAACATCAGTCCAAATTTCACAAGCACTTGCCCTAATGGCAGCGGCAACCACTGCGGCCGAATAATCTGAACCGTTACGGCCCAATAACGCGGTTTCGCCTTTGTCATTACTTGAGACAAAGCCCGCCAATACATAAACGCTCGCTGGCGTTTTTGCTAGGACATGGCTAAAAGCCTCCGCGGTTGCCTCCACATCGGCAGTAGCATTTAAAAAGTCGCCTTGACTTTTTACTAACTGAACCGAATCGAGTGCTACCGCATCCGCGGCTCTTGCTTGCAATAGCGCGGTCATTAACGCAACGCTAAATTGTTCGCCTAACCCCAAAATTTGCGCTTTTATATGATCTGGACAAAAGCGTAATAAGCTCATACCTTGCAATTGCCAGCCTAGCTGCTGTATCTGTTGGGTAATTAACTGTTGCACCTGGCTATGTTGCTCAACACTTAAGCCCGCTACATCTTGTAATAACTGCTGATAGCGTTGGCATAATTGGTTTAATAGCGGTTGGAAATCAGCACCTAAGTATGCCAAATCCGTTAGCTCCACCAGCGTATTGGTCACGCCCTGTGGGGCAGATAACACCAGACATACTTGCTCCGTCGCTGCCTGTTGCAGCAAGATCTGCGCAACGTCAGAAAAGCGGGCAACTGACGCTAGCGACGACCCGCCAAATTTTAGCACTCTCATTTTCTTCTCCTCGCGCCTTCAAGTCTTATGTGATTTTGTTATCGTAGACCAATAGCCAATTTTGGCTAAAAAAAAGGCCCGAACCTTTGAGGTCACGGGCCTTTTACAGACAACACACCGCCGACCTCCTACCCCGTAAGGTTGGTGGTAATAATAATCGTGGTGGTGAATGTCATATTATATGTTTTCATAAACAACACTATGCACAGACTTGTAGACGTCTGTCAAACCTTTTTTCCTAGATTTATTCGTGCAAGTACTCTGATGTCTCTCGTTTAAAGCTGCATCATCACTTTTTGAAGAGCCGACGCTTAGGCTGAGTAAGAAGTGACGAGAATGAAGGCTCTGCTAAAAATAAGCGTAGTTTCTCAAAGGATTAATTCTCGACTATTTTTATAAAAGTATTTTAAATAACAGACTTATTCGCTATGGTATTACGACATGATAATGGATATCTAACGCTGAACCTCAAGGCAAAACTATGCAGCAACAAAGCTTATCGAAAAAACTGCTAACCAAGGTTTTATCAGTATACTTTTTGCTGACGCTTTTTGTGACTCTCGGCCAAGTGTTCGCTGAATATTATAACGCCAAAAACTATATCAAAAACGAACTGAGCACTTTACAGCAAACTTTTTCCGGTAGTCTAACCAGAGCCATCTGGGAGTTGAATACACCACAAACACTGAATATCGCCGATGGCTTACTGGCCATACCTTCAATTGAAGGCATTATCATTCGTGACGATAATGGCGCTATTATCACGCAATCTGGGCGCTATATTGATATCCAACAGCGTTTTAGTAACCAACTGGTGCAACAAGAGCTTAGTATTAGTGAGCAGCAGTCTGGGATTTTTGGCTACACCTTTCCTCTTATATTTGAATTCTCAGGCCGTACCAGTCAGGTGGGTGATGTAACCCTGTTTTCTAGCAGAACTATCGTTATTGAACGCATTGAAATCGGCCTATATTTTTTAATAGGCAATGCGATTTTAAAAACCACTTTTTTAATTATTCTGTTTTTAATTGCGTTTCGTCGTTATCTGACAGAGCCTTTGGCAGATTTAAGCCGACAGATTGAAGATCTGGAACTGGAGCAACTTGACGGTTCAAAAATCCATATCTCTGCGGATGAAGGCGCAGAACTGTCTTTGATGGCAACGGCCTATAATCGACTAATCCAACGTTTACAGGATTACCAAGGTCAACTCAAACAAACCCAGCAACAATTGTTATTGTCTAACAATAAACTTGATCAACAAAACCTTTTATTAGAACAAGAGGTTGCACGCAAAACTTCTGGTTTAAGCCAAGCCATGATGGATTTGCAGCAACAAAAGCAAGAATTGCTACAAAAAGAGCAGTCGTTAAAAGAAGAAATTGAACAACGCCGGCAAACAGAATTAGACTTACGGCATAAGCAAAAAGAGCTAGAAGAGACCATCCAACATCTGAATCAAGCTCAGGACAGATTAGTGCAATCGGAGAAAATGGCCGCTCTTGGCGGCTTAGTTGCAGGGATTACCCACGAAGTTAATACCCCTGTAGGCATCAGCGTTACCGCTACCAGTTTTTTACAAGAACGTTTGACCAAGTTGAACAATGCTTACCAAACTAAAACTCTTACGCCAAAAATGTTAGATGAGTTTTTGGATGAAGCGCAACAGAGCACCCATTTACTCGCCTCTAATCTTGGCAGAGCCTCGGATCTGATTGCTAGTTTCAAACAAATTGCGGTAGATCAAACCAGCGAAGCTATCCGCACCATCAACTTGTGTGAATATATTCATGAGATTATTCGCTCGTTGCAACCGCATTTTAAGAAAACACGCCATCAAGTCGAAGTTAACTGTGCTGATAATATAATTCTGGATTGCCCAGCAGGCGCGATTTCACAAATCTTCACCAACTTATTGATGAACTCATTAATTCACGGCTTTGAACATCAGGAACAAGGGCTAATTCGCATCACGATCTTCGCAGATAACGACAATATTGATATTCGCTATGCTGACAACGGTAAAGGCTTGGAGCAAGAGCAATTGTCTAAACTTTTTCATCCGTTTTTTACCACTAAGCGAGATCAAGGAGGAAGTGGCCTTGGCACTCATATCACCTATAATCTGGTGCGCCAAACCTTAAATGGCAGTATTGAAGTCAGCAGCGAACCTGGTAAAGGCTTACATTACCACATTTTATTTCCTAAAAAGCTTAACTAGCAGATCAGCAATAGTAAAGCTCCTTTCCTGATAGCGCTGCAACTTGGGTAAGTAAAGGTTATACTGCAGCTCTTTACCTAGAATGGAATATAAGTTGTTATGTGGTTTAAGAATATCAGGGTGTACAAGTTAAGTGCGCCGCTAACAACAGAGTTATCTGTACTGGAAACTGCTCTTGCAGAATATAAATTTATCCCTTGCTCTGGACAGGAAGCATTACGTTCTGGTTTTAGCTACCCATTGCATCCCAGTATTAAACAGTATTGCCACGAGCAAAAAAATCGATGGTTCTTCGCCGTAAAGAGACAAGAGAAAGTGCTACCGGCAGCGGTTATCAATGAAGAGCTACAACCAAAGATTGAAGCTGCCGAGCAAGAACAAGGGCGCAGTTTAAGCCGGAAAGAGAAACAGGCTTTAAAAGAAGATCTGATACAAAGCTTGCTGCCAAGGGCCTTTAGTCGTTCACAATTAACCCAAGGCTATTATGATGCAGAACAGCAATGGCTAGTCATTAATACGAGTAGTGCCAGTAAGGCTGAAGATATTTTAGCTTTGCTGCGAAAAGCACTGGGTTCTTTACCTGCTTTACCTTGGCTAGATAACAAGAAATTAAATAATCATCTGCAACTATGGTTGCAACATAAAGACCTGCCAGGTCACTTTCAACCTGGATCTGAAGTTGAACTAAAAGCCCCTGATGAAGAAGGTGCTAAAGTCCGTTTTAGTAATCACTTGCTCAGTGCCGATGAAGTACAAACCCATTTACAGGATAAATTGGTGACGCGGATTAATCTGCAACAAGCGGAAGGGATGTCACTCACTATTACTGATGATGGCGGAGTAAAACAGCTAAGCTACCCTGATAGCCTGACTGAACAAAATGATGAATTAGGTTGGGATGATCTCATTACACGGTTGGATGCCGATTTGCTGTTAATGGCTGATAGCCTTAACCAAGCGTTAATGGCGATTTCCGCACAAGTTAGCCAAACTGCCGCAGAGTAATGTCATATAACAAAGAGCCCAGTGGATACTTAATATCTTGTGTCCACTAGGCTTGTTGCCTTATTGAAACAAGGCTCTGACATCTTGAAACACACTGGCAATCTGAGGTTGCTGCATAAACTCAGGAACCTCAATCACTTGCTGCGCCAAATAGTCTTGCAATAACATATGCTGCTCTTCCACCGAACGATAATAGCCTCTGACGATAGCAGCTAAACGAATAAAGTCAGTGTAGTGAATGGGAGTACCAGCTTTACACACTCGCCAGCTTTTGGCCGCTAGCTGAAATTCATCACCAAAGCCCCATGCCTTGAGTACTTTCACACTGATATAGGGGGCGGCCTTATCGATCACGCTATTGAGAAACAAGGGGTGACCGAATACTTCTGGATGACGCTCAGCTTCACTGATCACGGCTAAGGCACCAATATTATGCACCAAGGAACACAATGTCATCACATCGGCACTCAACTTACAATTCGAATGAGTGTGTTGATATGATTTCAAACAAGCAACAGCAATAGCTGCAACCTGGATATTATCACGCCATAATTTATCCAACTGCTGCTGCACTTGCTTATATTCAGACACAAACAGCTGCTCTAAGGCCATCGCCGTAGCAATATTTTTAATTTGACTTAAACCAATTCGAGTTACCGCTTGATTAAGAGTACTGACTTGAATTGAGCGCCCCATAAAAGCGCTGTTGGCAATCTTCATCATACGCGCTGATAATGCCGGGTCTTGCGCAATCACGTCCGTCATTTGCATTAAGCTAACGTCCGGATCATCAGCGGTTCGCCTTACTCGCAACGCTATTTCAGGCAAGGTAGGTAAAACCAAACGATCGTGGCGAATTTTATCATCCAGTATTGTCAATAACGCTTGTTGCGAACTCATGTAAACTCCACTTGCTAAGCAAACTGTCTGTGGCTAAATGTATTTATCACTCAAGAACTAAGGCATCATTGCAGCCGTTTTTAAGTTCATGTGTTATTATCTAAAAACTTCGCCTGCATCTGCATGATGAGTGTGGTGATCTGCTCTTCATTGTGTTGTTTGCAGGCCACTTCAAGACTGCCTGCAAGCTCAGTGAGCTTAGGATACCCCATACTTCCTGCACTGCCTTTTAAACTATGTGCGGCGAACTGCAACTGCGACCATGCTTTAATCTGCGCAAGCTGCAAAAACTCCTCCACTAATGAAGGTAACTGCGTGCGAAATTGCGCAAGTAATGCTTGCATCGCTGGGTCGAGCGCTAACTTCTTCGTCAACTCACCGGGAGAATACACTTTTTGTTTAGCGTAAGTATTTAAAAGTGCTAAAAACTCACATTGAACAATAGGTTTACCCAACAGAGCCTGACAACCTGCTGCTTTGTACCGCTCAGCATCTTCTGTCATCACATTAGCAGTAATAGCGATAATAGGCACTGTAATACCAGCATGACGGATTAAACGCGTGGCTTCTTCTCCCCCCATAACCGGCATTTGCATATCCATAAATATCACATCGAAAGTACCCTGTAACGCTCTTTCGACTGCTTGATGACCATTTGCCACTAATTCATAGGATACACCTAACTGTTCGAGTATCAAGGTCAGTAATAATTGATTATCCGGATTGTCCTCAGCTATTAATACATGAAGAGACAACGTAGTTTCAGGTCGCGTATCAACTATCCGTTCTTTTATTTCGGGTTGATAGTGCACAATTAGCTCCGCTGCCTCAACCTGATTAAAAATCACTTCAAAGTTACTACCTATACCTTTAATACTATCAACATGAATTCTTCCCCCCATTTGTTCCATTAACTTTTGGGAGATACATAAGCCTAAACCGGTTCCACCATAATCGCGGGTAACCGTAGCATCAGCTTGCATGAAAGGTTGAAATAATCGACTGATCTCCTCACTGCTCATGCCGATACCAGTATCTTTAATTTTTATTGATAAACGCAATAGCGCCGTATCATAACTCACCAGTAAAAGTACTTTGCCTTTGGCGGTAAATTTAAGCGCATTGCTGGTTAAATTCAGGAGTACTTGTTTTACTCTTAGACTATCGCTGAACAAATACTTCGGTAACGGATACTTCAACTGTAATTGACAATCTAAGCCTTTCGCTTTGGCTTGCTCACGCGTTAACTGATAAATATCGTCTAACAATGCTAGATAATCAAAACACTCTGGCTGCAATTCCAGTTTATCTGCTTCAATCTTGGACAGATCCAAAATATCATTGATTAACCTAGAGAGATGCTCACTACTACGCAAAACGCGTTGTAAATAATCGGTCCGTCGGCTTTGATCGTTTTCGATCAATGCTTGCTCACTAAAACCAATAATTGCTGTGAGAGGCGTGCGGATCTCATGGCTCATATTAGCCAAAAACACACTTTTTAAGCGGTTGGCCTGCTCGGCAATTTCACGCGCCAGAATCAATTGCTGATTGGCAGCCGCTAAATCATCATTAGCTTGCGCTAAATCTTGCGTTCGCCTTAATACCTTCTCTTCCAACTGATGTTTATGCGCTAATTCCTGTTCACGATACACCCTTAGTTGCCGAATCATCACATTAAAAGCGGCAAACATATCACCGAGCTCATCTTGTTTTCGTACATCCAATATTACGGACAGATCACCACGCCCTACGGCAGTTTTCGCAGCAGTTAACTGTTTCACCGGTTCAAAAACTTGTCGGATTAACAGCAAATAAATCATAAAGGGGATTAAAACAGTACAAATAAGGGTGATCAGTAAAATTAATAGCGGCCAATTAGCAAATTGGCGATAAAGTTCTTTTGCTTCAACACCGTACAAAAGTTGGAAAGAGCCAAGTAAACTTTCAGTCAAAAGCAATCTTGGTTGTCCCAAGAGCAAACTTTCAGTAAGTGCACGATTGTCCATACTTTGTTGTATAGCTCTATAGTGTCTGGGGGTAAAAGCAGAACCAATCAATGCCTGATTTGCAGCATAAGTAATAGTCGCAGAGCGATTTATTAATAAGGTTATACTTCCTGGTGTGACCGGTTTAGTCACCACTTGAACAATTGGCTCGGGGTCGACCACTAATAACAAATATCCCCAAAACTGTTGATGATTAGTAATAGCTGGAGCATAAAGCTTTTGTACAAAAAACAACTGTAAATGTCGGTCAGGGCCATCTGGCGCTAAAAACATGATCTGTTCTTCAAGCATGGCTTGGATAGCAGAGAAATACTCATTTCTTAGCTGCCCAGGTAAGCTGAGATCGGTGTTAGATGCAGGTAGTGCTAACTCTTCATCGCCATTAATCCGCAGAAGCTTAATTGAACGAACATGCGGATCCTGAGTTAAAACCGCTTGGAAAGAAGTACTCAGTGCTTCACGAGATGCAGGGTTAGCGCTACGTAAATGCGCTTTTAACGGGGCTGTATTAGCGAGAAATGATAAACGACTTTGTTGTATGCGTAAAAAGTCGTTGAGGTATTGCTTTTGCTGCTGCATATGCTCAGCAACCAAACTATAGGCTTGCTGCTCTCTCACCAGACTACTGTAGTGATAGGCTAAATAACCTAGTACCGCAACTGGAACAACCAATAACGGTAACATATAAACCAGTAGTGTTTCACGAAGCCTCATTATGGCCGATGCCTGTTATCTTTATTATATGAGTTAGTGTTACAGCATACTCAGCATTACTCTGTGCGACAAGGGGATAACTTGGATTCTGTTATGCTAAAACAAATTTCGCTAAAAACACCGCAGTTAAGATCCAAACACTTAAGGTTGTCCTGTGCAGCTTACCCGTTAGTAAACACAGTAAGGTATAACTGATAAAGCCCATACCTATACCATCAGCAATAGAAAAAGTCAGTGGCATCATAATAAGTATGACCGCGACGGGCACAGCCTGCACTAAATCATCCCACTCAACATATTTTAAACTGGTCAGCATTAACGTCGCTACATACAATAATGCACCGGCTGTTGCGTATGCAGGTACCATCGCCGCTAAAGGCGAAAACCATAAGGCCAAAATAAATAAGCCACCAGTCACAATAGCGGTTAACCCCGTTCGACCACCGGCAGTGACCCCACTTGAGCTTTCGACGTAACTTGTGGTGGTAGAAGTTCCTAGGGTTGCACCCACCATACTCGCAGTACTGTCGGCAATCAAGGCGCGGCTCAAATTTGGCACTGTGCCGTCTTGTTGCATCAATCCCGCTTTTTGCGTAACCGCAACCAAGGTGCCAGAGGTATCAAACAGATCTAAAAAAAGCAGCGTTAATACCACAGGAATGATACTGAGAGTCAAAGCCCCCATAAAATCTAACTGCATAAAAGTTGGCGCTAATGAAGGGGGCATGGCGATAATGCCAGTATAAGTTGTGTCACCCAGCATTAAGCCAGCCATCGAAATGCATAAAATACTAATGAGCACAGCGCTGTGCCAGCCGCGATGGGCCAAGGCAAAAATAATGAAAAAACCCAGTATTGCCAACAATACCTGAGGACTATGCAAGTTGCCTAAAGTCACTAGCGTAGCCGGACTAGCCACAATAATATTAGCGGTCTTTAAGGCTATCAAAGCCAAAAACATGCCGATACCTGCAGCTATACCCATTTTTAGCGGTAGAGGAATACTGTTAATAATCCATTCCCGTACCCGAAAAATGCTTAACAGTAAAAATAGACAGCCAGAAAAAAACACTGCAGCTAAACCGGTTTGCCAAGTATAACCTTGCTCAAGCACGATGACGAAGGTAAAAAAAGCATTCAGCCCCATGCCTGGTGCCAAGGCAATGGGGAGATTTGCCAATAATCCCATTAAAACGCAGCCTAAGGCGGCGGCTAAACAGGTTGCCACAAACACCGCGCCATGATCCATGCCTGCTTGCGCCAGCAGACTAGGGTTCACAAAAAGCACGTAGGACATTGCCATAAAGGTGGTGAAGCCGGCGAGGGCTTCACGCTGAACGGAACTGCCGCGAGCAGAAATTTGAAAGTATTGGTCTAACATTAAATAATTTTATTCTCTTGCCAAAACTTTTCTTTATCTAGCCTTTTCTGGCGTTTTTCACAGGGCTTATCGCAATCACAGGCTTTTTCAATATTCAATTCGCCTAAGCCACCACAACTTCCGGCCAACGTTTTGCGTTGCAAAATATAGCCAGCAGCCATGGCCACTACCACTAGTAAAAACAGACCAAAGGTCAATAAAAAGATTGTCATCTTTACACCTCAATTAACAGTTAGAAAAGGTTTAAATGTATCGGAATAACGTTCTTCAAAACCCTGCTCAGTTTTTACCACTAGTAACAGCGCAATCGCGTATTTATTGGCAAAAGCGATAGCCTCTTCTGCAGGCAGCACATTTAAAGCCGTCGCATAGCCGTCTGCCGAAATAGCCGCCGGATGAATTACAGTACTAGAGACCGTTTTATGCTGAATAGGATTGCCAGTATGCGGGTTGAGTAAATGCGAGTATCTAATGCCATTTTCTTCAAAGTAATTACGATAATCACCCGAGGTAGCAATAGCTAAATCATTTAAAGCGATAATACGTTGTACGCTGCGTTCATGGTTAACTGGCTTTTCAACCGCAATTTTCCACGGCCCAGTTGGCTTTGCCGCACCAAGCCGCATATCGCCACCAATATCGACCATAAAACTCTCATAGCCATGGCTTAACAAAATCTCAGCTAAGCGATCCACGCCATAGCCTTTAGCAATGGTTGATAAATCAATGGCAACACGTGCATCTATTTTCCGCAGCGCTAAACCATTCAGCTCAATTTTATCTAAACCAACATATTGACGCACCGCGTCCAACTGCTCTGGTTCAGGTGCTCGTATGACTCGCCCTTGCGCACCAAAACCCCATAACTCGGTTAAAGGACCTACAGTGATATCTAAGACACCGGCACTCTGCTCACCAATACGAATAGCTTCAGCGATTACGGTAGCAGTTTGCTCAGTCAAAGTAACAGGCTCTGTCGTCTGTTGCAGATTAAAACGCATTAACTCAGATTCAGGCCGGTAGGTTGACATTAAATCATTGATTAACTCTAACTCTGTATCTAACTCTTGCTGTAACGCCTCAAGATCAGGCTGCTGATCGGCATAAAACTTTACCACATAATAGGTACCCATGGTTTTACCCTGGATCTCATATTCACGCGCAGTCTGAGCTGGCTGACAAGCACTTAGTAATAGCAACAACAACAATACTGGTGATACCACCAGAAATTTACGTACTAATAAGCTCATAAAAAATCTCCGCATAAAAAAGGGGTGACTTACGCCACCCCTATTATTTTACTGCTTTTGCAGAAGATTAACCACCGAAGTCGTCTAACAGAATGTTATCGTCTTCAACGCCTAAGTCTTTCAGCATGTTGATTACCGCTTTATTCATCATTGGCGGACCACACATGTAGAATTCACAGTCTTCTGGGGCTTTGTGGTTTTTCAAGTAATTTTCATAAATTACATTGTGGATGAAACCCGTATAACCCGTCCAGTTATCCTCTGGTTGAGGATCTGAAAGCGCGGTATGCCATACAAAGTTATCATTTTCGGCCGCTAGCATATCGAAATCTTCAACATAGAACATTTCACGCTTAGAACGCGCACCATACCAGAAACTGATTTTACGCTTAGATTTTAAGCGGCGTAACTGGTCGAAAATGTGTGAACGCATTGGTGCCATACCCGCACCACCACCGATAAACACCATTTCAGCTTCTGTTTCTTTGGCAAAGAACTCACCAAATGGCCCAGAAATAGTCACTTTATCGCCTTCTTTCAGAGACCAAATAAAGGATGACATCTTACCGCAAGGTAAGGTCAAGTTATTTGGCGGCGGCGTAGCAATCCGCACGTTCAGCATAATAATGCCTTCTTCTTCCGGATAGTTCGCCATAGAATAAGCACGAATGGTCGGCTCATCTACTTTTGACTCCAGTGTAAAGAACTTGAAGCGTTCCCAATCACCACGATATTCTGCTGGAATATCAAAATCTTTGTACTTCACGTGATGCGCAGGCGCTTCAATTTGAATATAACCACCAGCACGGAAAGGTACAGATTCACCGTCTGGGATCTGCAATTTCAGTTCTTTAATGAATGTTGCTTTATTATCGTTAGAGATAACAGAACAATCCCATTTCTTGATACCGAAAATTTCTGGCTCAACTTCAATATCCATGTCGGTTTTTACGTTTACCTGACAAGATAAACGACAACCTTCACGGGCTTCGCCTTTAGTGATATGGCCAAGTTCTGTTGGTAAAATCTCACCACCACCAGCATGAACGTGCACTCGGCACTGACCACAAGAGCCACCACCACCACAAGCTGATGACAAGAAAATGCCATTATCAGCTAACACACTTAATAATTTTCCGCCTGCTTTTGCTTTAATGGCTTTGCTGGGGTCACCGTTAACACTGATTGTAATATCACCACTAGCTACCAGTTTAGATTTGGCTGCTAAAATAATAAATACCAGCGCTAGTACCACGACAGTGAACATGCCAACGCCAAGATAAATCTCTTGCATTGTTTAATTCCTCTACTGCTTATAGTTGAACGCCAGAGAAAGACATAAAGCCTAATCCCATTAAACCCACTACCAAGAAGGTAGTCCCTAAACCACGCAGACCATCCGGAATATCAGCATATTTCAGCTTTTCACGCACAGCAGCTAACAAGGTAATCGCTAAAGCCCAACCTACGCCACTGCCTAAACCAAACACCACGCTTTCACCAAAGTTATAATCACGCTCAACCATAAAGGCTACTGCACCAAAGATAGCGCAGTTAACAGTAATTAATGGTAAGAAAATACCCAGTGCGTTATACAGTGCAGGGAAATACTTATCTAAAGTCATCTCAAGGATCTGAACCAAAGCAGCGATTACACCGATGTAGGTTAAAAAGCCTAAGAAGCTTAAGTCTGCATCAGGAAAGCCAGCCCACGCTAAAGCACCTGGCGCAAGCAGATTGGCGTATACCAAGTTGTTGACTGGTACAGAAATACCTAATACAACAATTACCGCTACCCCCAAACCAAAAGCAGTTTTGATTTTTTGGGAAACAGCAAGGAAAGTACACATCCCTAAGAAGAATGCTAATGCCAAGTTTTCAATAAAAACGGCACGTACAAATAAGCTAATATAGTGTTCCATTCTTCGCTCCTTATGCCTTCTTCTCTACTTGCTCTGGGCGGTAAGTACGTAATACCCAGATAAAGCCAGCAATAATAATAAAGGCACTCGGGGGCATTAACAGAATACCCATGGGTTGATACCAACCACCTTCGCTAATTAATGGCATAATTTGCACACCGAAAACCGAACCTGAACCGCCTAACTCACGGATAAAAGCAACTACCATCAGTACCACACTGTACCCTAAGCCGTTACCAATACCATCTAGGAAGCTCATACCTGGTGTGCTCTTCATCGCATAAGCTTCAGCGCGACCCATTACGATACAGTTGGTAATAATCAAACCAACAAATACCGATAATTGCTTCGATAAATCATAAGCATAGGCTTTTAAGAATTGGTCAACGACGATTACCAATGATGCAATAATAGTCATTTGCACAATAATACGCACACTTGATGGGATGTGATTACGAATCACAGAGATAAAGAAGTTTGAGAACGCCGTAACAAAAGTCAATGCTAAACACATCACTAATGCGGTCGTCATTTGCGTCGTTACCGCCAGCGCAGAGCAAATACCTAAAACTTGCAAAGCGATAGGGTTATTAGCAAATACCGGCCCAAACAATACGGTTTTAATTTCTTTTGCATTAGCCATTGGTTAAGGCTCCTTGACGCACTTTAGTTAAGAATGGACCAAAACCACTCTCACCAATCCAGAAAGTAAAGGTATTTTGTACACCATTGGCAGTAAGTGTAGCACCTGACAAGCCATCTACCTGATGCGCAGACTGCGGATCGGCATTACCTGGTTTTAAAATACTCAGAGCCAGCTCACCCGCATCATTTAACAGCTGCTTACCAACAAACTGTGCTTTCCAACGTGGGTTTTCGATTTCGCCACCTAATCCGGGTGTTTCTGCTTGCTCATAGTAATTTAGCGCAATGATAGTATTACCATCAGTTTCTAAAGCTAAGAATGCATGCATAGTTGACCACAGACCGTAACCGTGAACCGGCAACACAATGGCTTTTAAATTACGATTTTCATCGTAAGTTAAATACACAGGTGCTTTTTCAGAAATACGACGAATCGAAGCAACATCAACTGTTGCCGCTAATGGCTTACCGTCTTTTAAAGACTTACGGTAGTCAAAAGCTTCTGCGCAGGCCCTGTCACAAGTTGCATCAATTTCGCCCGTTTGCAAATTCACCAAACGTGTTTCGATGTGCTTTTCAAATAACTCAGCAATTTTAGCCGCAGGCGCACTGCCCTCAACTAAACCAACACTGCGTAAAATATTGACCTGAGAGTCTAATTTTTTATTAGCCAGTTGTGTCGGCCGCAGCTGAACTGCGGCAGTAGACACCACAATGGCACATACCAGACATAAAGAGATTACTACGATCAGCGTTTTGCTGATGCTGTCGTTATTACTAGACATTACGTGCCAGCCTCCGCTTGATGTTGGCTTGCGCCACGAAGAAATCGAATAAAGGTGCAAACAAGTTAGCGAATAAAATTGCCAACATCATACCTTCTGGATAGGCAGGATTCACGACACGGATCATCACTACCATGAAACCGATTAGGATGCCGTATGCCCATTTACCTTGATTGGTGAAAGAGGCAGATACTGGATCGGTTGCCATAAAGAACATACCAATAGCAAAACCGCCTAACACTAAGTGCCAATGCCATGGCATCGCAAATAATGGGTTAGAGGCCGAACCAATAGCGTTGAATAGGTAGCTGGTCAGGATCATACCGACCATAACACCTAACACAATGCGCCAAGAAGCAATACGGAAATAAATCAGTGCCAAACCACCGATTAACAAGGCTAACACAGAGGTTTCACCAACAGAGCCTGGGATAAAACCTAAGAAAGCATCCCACCAAAGTTGTGTATTAGCGGCGTAATCTAATTGCCCCATTTGCGCTTGGCTTAACCAAGTTGCACCTGAGTAACCATCGGCTACAGTCCATACTGCATCACCCGAAATTTGTGCGGGGTAAGCAAAGAACAGGAAAGCACGGCCAGCTAAGGCTGGGTTTAAGAAGTTACGGCCAGTACCACCAAATACTTCTTTCGCCACAACCACACCGAAAGTAATACCTAAAGCAACTTGCCATAACGGAATAGTCGCTGGCAGAATCAAGGCGAATAAGATAGAGCTAACAAAGAAGCCTTCATTTACTTCATGCTTACGCACTGACGCAAATAACACTTCCCAGAAGCCACCGACCACGAAGGTTACGGCATAGATGGGTAAAAACCAAACCGCACCATAAAACATCTTGGTGCCCCAACCTGAGTTTGCCGCAAGCTCTCCGCCTAAGGCTGAGAAAATAGCAACCTGCCAAGTGTCAGGCGTTGCAAAGCCTTGCGCCAATGCCAAAGAGGCCTGATGACCGATGTTGTACATACCGAAGAAAAGGGCTGGAAATAACGCCAACCAAACAAAAATCATAATACGCTTCAGGTCAATACTGTCCCGAACGTGCGTCTGATTCTTTGTTACATAACCAGGGGTATAAAGAACAGTAGCTACTGCTTCATATAAAGCATACCACTTTTCGTATTTACCGCCTTTCTCAAATTGCGGCTCAATGCGCTCTAAAAAATGCTTTAAACTCATGATTAGCCTTCCTTTTGGATGGTAGTCAAGCAGTCACGCAGAATGGTACCGTAGTCGTATTTGCCCGGACATACATAAGTACACAGAGCTAAATCTTCCTCGTCCAGTTCCAGACAGCCTAAGGTTTGTGCTTCGTCAGTGTCGCCAGCAATCAGATTACGCAATAATAGCGTAGGCAATATATCCAGCGGCATTACCCGCTCATAGTTACCAATAGGTACCATGGCACGCGACGAACCATTCGTCGTGGTGGTCAGACTAAACAGCTTTTTCGGGCTTAAATGGCCTAAATAAGCACGTGTAACTGAATGCTTTTCAGCGCCTGGCGCAATCCAGCCGAGGAAATGCTTCTCGTTGCCTTCAGCTAACACGGAAACCAAATTATGGAAGCGACCAATGTAGCCATGCACACCGTGTGCTGTGGTACCTGCAAGAACAGAGCCTGAAATTATACGATTTTGGCCATCAGCCAGTTCACCTGCTGTTAGCTCAGTTACTGAGGCACCTAGCAAGGTTTTAATTAAACGTGGCGATTTCACTACAGGACCGGCTAAAGCGACCACGCGCTCACTCTGTAACTCACCCGTGGTAAATAATTTACCAATCGCGATGACATCCTGATAGCCGATATGCCAAACCACTTTTTTACTGCTGGCAGCATCTAAAAAGTGAATATGTGTTCCCACTAAACCCGCAGGATGCGGACCATCAAACTCCGCTACCGTGACTTGCTGCGCGCTAGGAACCGCTACACCCGCTTTTTTGGTCAGGTAAGTTTTACCTGCCGTTAAGCGTGAAATCACGGTCAAGCCTTGGGTAAAGGCCTCAGCATCAGCAGCGATGATAACAGCAGGATCGGCTGCTAACGGATTAGAATCCATTGCATTAACGAAAATTGCTTTTGGTGTGCTATCTAAAGCAGGAGACTGTGAAAATGGGCGAGTACGGAATGCAACCCATAAACCCGCATCATTTAAATTCTGCTTTACTTGCTCCGGAGTTAAGGTCGCGAGTTGATCAGCAGGATACTGCGTAAAGCGCTCAGCCGCATCACCAGAGGCCGCAATCACAACTGATTGCAAAACTCGTTTAGCACCGCGGTTGATTTCTTTCACAGTTCCAGCAATCGGGGAAGTGAATTTAACGCCAGGGTTTTTCTTATCTTCGAAAAGCACCTGACCTTTTTTCACACTATCGCCCACTTCGACCGCCATGGTCGGACGCATACCCACATACTCTTCACCTAATACGGCGACAGTTGTGATGGTATTGCCCGTAGTGATCTCTTGTTTAGGACTGCCTGCAAGGGGAATGTCCAAGCCTTTTTTGAGTTTTATCATACGTACTTGCACTACTATTT